>SFFP01000003.1 GCA_004556875.1 Ruminococcus flavefaciens | reverse complement strand
CTCCTATCCCTATGGCTACGATGATGGACTCGGGAGAATGGGCTTCAATCGGCAAAAACTGGATCAAACAGCTTTTAGCACTGTCTTTTCAGGGATTTTTCATCATTGTCGCACTCGGCATCTTCAAGACACTGTTTGCAAATATGATAACAACACTGAATTCAGGCATAGGAAGCGTCATCATGCAAATGGCGATGCTTTTGGGCTACACGGCTGCACTGATCTTTACGATCCTGCGTACAGGCGCTATATCTAAGTCAGTTTTTAGCGCTCACTAAAACGCTGAAAACGGCTATTTATGGAGGTTTTATGGCACATTACGTTCCTATCCCGAAAGATTTGAATGAGATCAAAGAAAAGTTCATAGCGGGATTTACAAAAAGACAAGTAATATGCTTTGGTATCGGTCTTGTGATCGGAGCGCCTGTTTTCTTCTTAACAAGAAATGCAATCGGTATGTCGGGAGCGATATTTGCGATGGGTGCGTGTGCCGCACCTGCGATACTCTGCGGACTTTACCGAAAGAACGGTGTGTTCCTTGAAAAGCAGATCAGGTTCATGAAAGAGTATTTTACAAGACCGAGAAAGCGATATTACAGAACAACAAACGTATTCGTGAGCTTTGAACGGCACATCGAATATATGAAGATACGAAAAAAGCTGAGAGATGCCGAAAGAAAAGGCTGATCACGCTCTCTATATATAATAGTATACTTTCGGTGTTCTCCGCTTTGATATAACGGAGGTTTACCAATGGGCTTTAGAAAGAAAGATGCCAAGACAAGTGATAACAAGTCCAGATCGGCTGTTATCATGGGCAAGCCTGCCTCACAGCTTACCAAAGAGGACAAAAAACTTTTATCCGCAAGAATGGCTGAGATAAAGAAAGAAAACGGCAGCAATGCCACGGTGCAGAATACGATCCCTTTCCTGTGTATGTACCGTGACGGAGTTTGTCAGGTGTCGGAGAATTTTTATTCTTTGACAGTTCAGTTTTACGATGCCAATTACAGCATTGCGGAGTTCGATGAACAGAACAATATTTTTTCAAAATACTGCGATATTATCAATCTTTTCGATAATACCATCAAGTTCCAACTGACCTTTGAGAACCAGAACCGCTCAAAGGACAAGCTGATAAAAACTATCCAGATACCCGAGCAGGACGATGACTTCAACGATATTCGTCAGGAGTACAGCAAGATGCTGACCGACAAGCTGATGACAGGCTCAAACGGTCAGAGTGCGAGGAAGTTTCTCACTTTCGGTATCGAAAGCACTTCATACAAGGCGGCAAGAGCAAAGCTCATGTCGATCAAAAACGACGTTATCAAAGGCTTTAAGGCTTTTGGTGTGGAAGCGGAAATGCTCGACGGCAAGGCAAGGCTTGAAGCGATGTACTACGCTCTCAACCCGTACAGAAGCCAGCATTTTATCTTTGATTGGGACAGTATGCTCCATGCAGGAATGGACACAAAGGACTTTATTGCTCCGCCGTCCTTGAAATTCAATAAGGCTGATTTTGAGATCGGCAGCGCTTACGGTGCTGTATGGGGACTTAATATCCTTGCAGGCGAACTGTCGGACGAAATACTGAAAGACTTTCTGGAAATGCAGAACTTATTCTGTATCAATCTTCACGTTGAGCCGTTAGACCAGATCGACGCACTCAAATTCGTCAAGAAGAAGCTGACGGCGGTTGAAGCCATGAAGGTCGATGAACAGAAAAAAGCAAGTCAGGCAGGATATGACACGGATATTCTTCCGCCTGCTATCAAGATGTACATTGAGGACATCGACAAACTGCTTGCAGACCTGAACAGCAAGAACGAGCGTCTTTTCCATATCTCGATAAGTATCAGGGCTTACGCAAAGAGCAAGAAGGCGCTGAAACTGCAAGCGGAAATGCTCAAGCGTATCTGTCAGAAGAACAACTGCACGATGTTCCCCTACGATTACAGACAGGAGCAGACGCTTGTTTCAACGCTCCCCATTTGCTATAACGCTGTACCCGTGTCAAGGGAAATGCACACAAGCGGTATCGCTATTTTCGTGCCGTTTACGACAAAGGAGCTTTTTCAGGACGGTCAGGCAACTTACTACGGAGTGAACACGCTTTCGGGCAATATGATTCGTGCCAACAGGTCACGGCTCAAAAACCCCAACGGACTTATCCTCGGCACACCGGGCGCAGGCAAGTCTTTCTCTGTAAAAAGAGAGATCTTAGACTGCTTTCTGACCACCACGGACGATATTATTATCTGTGATCCCGAGGGCGAATATTTTCCTCTTGTGTCAGCGCTACACGGACAGCTTATCAGAATTGCAAGCAACTCGGATCAGCACATCAACCCGATGGACGTTACCATTGACGATTACCTTATGAGCAATCCTATGGAAGTTATCGCTGACAAGTCGGATTTTCTTATCAGCCTGTGCGAGATCATTGTGGGCGGAAGATACGGACTGACCGCTGAGGAAAGGTCTGTTATCGACAAGTGCGTTCAGCGTATCTACAAGAATTTTATCGAAAATCAGCCGTCTGTTGAGAAAATGCCTTTGCTTTCCGACTTACAGCATGAGCTGAAAGCTGAGGGCGATGTGGCTCTGAGAGTGGCGAACAGCCTTGAAATGTTCGTAAACGGTTCGCAGAACTTGTTCAACCACCGCACAAACATTGATATGACAAACCGTATTATTTGCTTTGACATCAAGGAACTCGGCAATCAGCTGAAAAAGGTCGGAATGCTTATCGTTCAGGATACCGTGTGGAATCGTGTGTCGGCCAACCGTGAGAAAAAGAAGATCACTCGCTACTACATCGACGAATTTCACCTTTTGCTGAAAGAGGAACAGACGGCGAAGTATTCCGCTGAGATCTGGAAGCGTTTCAGAAAATGGGGCGGAGTTCCCACGGGGATCACCCAGAACGTAAAAGACCTGTTGCAGTCGCAGGAAGTCGAGAATATCTTCGATAACTCGGACTTCGTGTATATGCTCAATCAGGCTTCGGGAGACAGAGATATTCTTGCAGAAAAACTGCACATTTCAAAAGAACAGATGAAGTTTGTGACGAACAGCGGACCTGGTGAGGGACTTATCCGCTATGATAAGGTGCTTTTGCCTTTCACCGACAAATTCCCCGCAGATACGCAGATGTTCCGCTTGATGACGACTCGCCCTCAAGACCAGTAAACGGCATGAAATGGAGGATTTATGGGATTACAGAGAAAACAGAATAACCTCCGTAAAGCTCAGGCTCGTTTCGATAAGGTCAGCAGGCGGTCAAAGCAGTTTCAGATAGAATTTGTCCGTGGGCAGAACAGCAGGGGCAAATTCAAGACCAAAGCGAATATCGTCCGTGGCGAAAAGCAGTTCCACGGCAACAACCGTGGG
Source organism: Ruminococcus flavefaciens (assembly GCA_004556875.1). GTDB lineage: Bacteria > Bacillota > Clostridia > Oscillospirales > Ruminococcaceae > Ruminococcus > Ruminococcus flavefaciens_S. The sequence continues at coordinate 25,776 of SFFP01000003.1, read as the reverse complement.
CTGATACACAAGGCGGTCAATGCAAAATACCGTATCAAGGGCGATGTTCCCTCGGTCACAAGGACGATAAACGCTTGGAAACCGAAGTCCAAAAAGGGCAAAGTTTTCAAGGGTGCGGCAAAGGTCACGAATTTTGCAGTACACGATGTAACGCAGACAGCTGTTGACACTGCACTCGCAGCGGAAACTGTCGGCTTAAAAGGTGCTGACGTTGCCCAGCGTGAAGTCAGAAACAAATTAAAGCAGAAATACACCTGTGAGGCGGTGGACGATTATCACCGTGGAGTTTTCTTTGTTGGAAGAACGGCGGTCGATGCTGTCAAAGGTACGCACTGTCACCTGAAACAGAAGAAACAGCAGAAACTTGAAAAAGCAAAGTACAAGCTCCAAAATGCTGAATATAAGGTTTTCAAGGCCGATTCCTACAAGCCGAAACTCAGTGCTTCAAAGGCGGATATAAAGTCGGCTAAGGCTTTTTACAAGTCAAGAAAGGTCAGAGACAGGGGCAATCCTTACCGCAGGGCGATGAACAAGCGCCGTAAACAGGCGTATTTGCAGTCCAAGCGTGAACTGAAATTTGAGCAGAAACAGCTTAAAACAGACAAGAAGTTCAAGAAAAAGGAACTTCGCAATCAGCGGAAGATCAAGCGTGATGCAAGTGCAGGGCTTCTTGTCTTAAAGCCTGTTTCTTATTCTGCCAAGCGTATGAGGGCTTCTGCATGGCAGAAAGCGGTCAATGAAGATCAGGATAATGACTTTGTACACGCTGTTGACTCGGCTAAGAGAAGAATAGCCGAGCCTATGGTCGATAAGGTCAAAAAGCCTCAGCGTTTACAGCGTGAGCAGAAAAAGCGTGACAGGCTCAAAGACAGCGAATCAAAGTCTAAAAACCGCCTGAACAGGCAGGAAAACAGGCTGAATGAAAAGCACGATAAGTACAAGCAGAAAAAGAAGAAGCGCAGACCGAAGAACAAGCAGACAAAGAAGTCGGTTTCAGATGCGATCAGGACGGCTTTCAAGTTCGTCAAGAACGTGTACGAAAAGGAAGTCAAGAAGTTCTTTGCAACGCTGGCTGTGCCTGTTATCATCATTCTTCTTGTGTTTGCTTTCATCATCATGATTTTCAGCTCTATTGCTTCAAGCAGCGGTTTCACCCTCGGCACTTATGCGGCGCAGGACTATGACTTGTCGGAAGCCGAAAAATATTACACGAAACTTGCCTATGAGATGAATGAAAAGATACGCAAAGTCGGTGATTCTTCCGACTGGAAGGACGGACTTGCTGAACTTGACGAAGATACAAGCGGTATGAGCGATACTCCCGACAACTGGTATTGGGGCAGATCATCAAAATACGATTGGGATCCGGTATATGATTTCGATTGTTATAAACTGTGGTCTTTCCTGTGTGCCTATTACTATGACTTTGATGCCGACGACAACGGCGATATAAAGTATTGGGAGTTTGACAGTGATACTGAGGACTTGATAGAAGATCTGTTTGATGCAGAGTACAATTTTGTCAGCTGGTATGATAATAAATCCCGTTGGGAAGAACTTGATCCCTACAATTATTGGGGCGGCGGAAACGCTTCATCGGGAACATATTACCGAGCCGAACAGGACGCATATATCTATGACGGTCAGCCTTATAAGTACCGTTTCAAGCCGATAGCGTACACTTCCGAGATAGGACAGTATCGTGACAGCGACGGATATATTTGCATTACGGATAACTATCGTGTGCTTGATCCGAATAACGATTACGCTCTGACGGGCTTTTATGTGAGAGATCATCGCTATTATGCAGGCGACAGCAGACCGTTTTATATGTATGACAGCGATAATGACACATTCTTTTTCAATGCGGGTGGTTCATCACATAACCGCAGTTTTTGGGGCTGGGACGGTACTGACGCATGGTTTTTGGTAAGCCCGACCGATACAACCATTTGGAATGACAGCATAACAGACACTTGTATGTATGCCTATTATGAAAAATACTACTGGAAAACCGAATGCAACTTGTATTACAACGTCAAGCAAAAAAAGACCTTTGATGAGGTCATAGAGGACAAGCTGAAAACCCTGTCCCACAAGACAGAACGCTTGCAGTATTATAATCTGCTTGTCGGCAATGAGGACGGCAACACGCTGTACGGAAATCATCAGACCTTGTATAATCTTCTGCCCGAGCCGTCTATCCGTGACTACTCCCTCAAAAGAGAGTTTGGCTACGAAATGACGGGCTGGAATGAATCAAGTGATGGGCTGTATCAGGGTATCAAGGTCTATGCGGACAGCGGTACAAAGCTCAAAATGCCTTTCAGCGGAAAGATAACCGATGTCGATACCGATGACAACAAGATCACTATCCGCAAGGACGATGTGAAGTATTGGTATGACGGAAACGGCGGTACAAAGCGTGATACGGAGGTCACTATCGCAAATGCGGTGCTGATAAATGACTATGAGGAAGGCGACAGTATCAAGGAGGGCAAGGAATTTGCCAAAACGACAGCCGGCAACGTGAATTTTCATATTTACATCGACACGGACGGCTACGGCTGGGACTACATAGATCCACGCTTGGTGCTGTATTGACGGAGGTGATGTGATGGCTAACATAGATCAGATGATCGAAAAGAAAGAGAAAAGGGCTGATTCACTCCGCAGGCAGATAGAAACAGCAAGCGGACAGCTCAAAAATCTCCTTATGGAGATAAAAGTGCTGAAATATGAAAAACTTGAACAGGTGGCTAATACAGAGGAGACCGATCCCGAGACACTTATTCGTTCATATCAGCAAAACCTGAAATTCAAGAGCCGTGGGCTTACCGACGATGACATTGACGAGCTGGCTGACGGCGATGAATACACAGGAACACTTTTACAGGAGGACAACAATGAGAAAAAGATTTTTTAGTGCTGTAATGGCAGCAATGATGCTTTCCCTTGCAAGTGTCGGTGCGGTTTCGGTTTCGGCGGCAGAAACAACCGACTCCGCTGTTGAATCGGTGGAGCAGGCAACAACTGCCGCTGACAATGACAGTTCAGAGGACGGCTCTGAAGCTGAGGGAACAACCGCAAAAGCAACAGAGACCTCAGCTGAGGACAGCAGTTCAGCGCCCGAGACTACTGCTTCTTCTGTTTCAGAGGAAGAATACAGCATGGAGGACTTTATGAAGGTAATGGCACAGCTTGCTGAGAACGGCAACGGCACTGTTACCGCAAATGACAGCAGACCTGACTATGACGGCGATCCGTACTACGATACTGACGGCAATGCTACTCTTATCAAGTCGGAACAGATCATTTACAACACTGAGGAAATGCAGTTTATCGCCGTGACTACAAAGGACGGTCACGTTTTCTATGTGCTTATCAACTATACGGCTGAAAGCGGAGAGGACAATGTGTACTTTCTGAACAAAGTTGACGATTATGATCTCTACGCACTTCTCTATGCAGGTGAAGAAGATAAAGACGGAAATCCGAAGTACACTCCCGAGGAGGCTATGCAGGCAGCTGAGAAAGCCAACGGCAGAGTGAACAGCGGTGATAATTCCTCGGACACGGCTGAGACTTCCGAAACAACCGCTGACGGTGAAAGTGCTGAGAACGGCGAAAACGCTCCTGTCAAGAAAGCTCCTGCCAATATGAGCAGTATCTATCTTGTGGGTATCATCGCACTTATCGGATTCGGTGCAGGCGGTTTCTTCCTTTTCAAGAAGAAAAAGGGCGATAACGGTGTCAGAAAGCCTGAGTTCGATCCCGATGACTACAAGTCTGACGATGATGATGACCTGGAGATTTTTGACGGCAATGACAGTTATGATGACGAATGAGAGAAAGAGAGGAATATCAAATGAATAACAGAAAAAAGATGATCGTAGGTATCGCTTCCCTTGCAGGGGCGGTTTGTGCGGCAGGAGTTACCGCAAAAGTAACTGACTGTATCAAGCGCAAGTGGTTTTCACAGGGATATGATGCAGGTCACCTGGTCGGCTTTATGGACGGCGGTATTGCTATGGCGAAGAAGTACGATAATGTTGTGAAGTCGGCTTCTAAGCTTGGCAGAGATCACTCCGTCCTTGCGGAGAAGTACAACAAGCTCTGCGAAGACTATGACGAACTGGAACGTGAGTACAAAGAGCTTTGTGACGAGTATTACGAAGCCTGAACGACCTTGAACCCATTGGATTCAAGGTTCTGACAATAAAACAGATATAGAGAAACAACACAGACAATGAGAAAAGAGAGAGAATTTGTCTAATGAAAGTTTTAAGCCTATTTGACGGCATTTCCTGCGGTATGCTTGCTCTGCAAAGGGCAGGCATTCCCGTGGAGTGTTATGATGCCTTTGAGATCGACAAGTACGCTGTCACGGTCTCAGATCGCAATTACCCCGATATTGTTCACCACGGGGACGTATTTGACGGCGATTTTACGAAGTTCAAGGGGTATGACCTTTTGCTCGGCGGAAGTCCGTGTACATACTGGTCTATTGCAAAGAAAGGCAGGGAGACCACCTCTGACGGCATAGGATTCAGGCTGTTTATGGAGTATGTTCGTGCGCTCCGTGAGAGTGAGTGCAGGTATTTTCTTTATGAGAATAACTATTCCATTCATCAGAATATCAAGGACGAGATCAGCAAGCATTTAGGCGTACAGCCTATCATGATAAATTCGGCACTTGTAAGCGGTCAGAATCGAAAGCGCTGTTACTGGACTAATATCCCGAATGTCACCCAGCCCGATGACCTGGGCATTATGCTTGCCGATGTGCTTGAAAACGCTGTACCGTGGCAGGACAAGTCCTATTGTATGACTTCTACCTATAACGGTGCTGTACTTTACAATACGCTTGAAAGAAAACAGCGGACAATGGTGGCTGTTCCGATCAATACTGTGGGCGGCAAGTCGCATACTATCCCTGCTACATATTATAAAGCCGGAGAAAAGCCTTTCAGTCCTTATGGAAGCGAAATGGCTAAACAGCGTGTAGCTATCCCCATTAACACTTACAACGATGAGGGTGAAAAAAGCCGTACTGTAATGGCTGGATATTACAAGTACGGCGAAACAACGCTTATAAAAAACAAGGGCTTCAAAGGCGGTGCAACAGCGGTTGCCGAGCCTGTGGGTGCCGCCCAGCGTGGGAGATATGTTGATGACGACCGTCTTAGCTCCGCACGACATACAGAACAGCATATCGAAGTCAGACCTGACGGCAAATCAAACTGTCTGACAACGGTTCAGAAAGACAGCCTTGTATGCGCGCCTGTTCGTGTTGGACAGTATGGAAAAGGAGGTCAGGGACAGCGTATTTATTCCGTTCGTGGAAAATCGGTAACACTATCGGCAAATGGGGGCGGTCAGGGGGCAAAAACAGGACTGTATAAGATCGACCTCCCCGACGGTGATTATATTATCCGCAAGCTGACTCCTGTTGAAGCGGAGCGCTTGCAGACTCTCCCCGATAACTATACGGCAGGTATCAGCAACTCACAGCGTTATAAGTGTATCGGCAACGGCTGGACGGTGGACGTAATTGCCCATATTTTGGGAGGACTTCGTGATGAATGAAGAAATCCTGAAAACCTGTGCCGATAACACTAACTACACCATTTATACCGCTTTTTGCAAGGCACAGCGCATTATGATGCGGTCATATTCGCCTGTGTGCAGTATCAGCGGCGGCTCGGACAGTGACATCATGCTCGATATGATACATAAGGTCGATGAGGACGGAAAAGTGACCTATTTTTGGATAGACACGGGCTTGGAATATACCGCCACAAAGGAGCATTTGGCTGAACTTGAACAGAAATATGGTATAGAGATCATTCACATCAAGCCTGACAAGCCTATCCCTACTTGCATCAAGGAATACGGTGTGCCGTTCTTATCGAAGTACGTTTCCGAACAGATGATGAGACTGCAAGCACACCATTTCCAGTGGGAGGACGAGCCGTTAGAGGTGCTTTTGAAGAAGTACCCTAAGTGCAAGGTCGCACTTCAATGGTGGTGCGGCGAGCGTTACTCCGATGAAAACGGTGTGCAGAAGATGAGCCGTTTTTCGATTTATCGTAACAAATGGCTGAAAGAGTTTATACTTGCAAATCCTCCCGACTTTCCAATTTCAAACAAATGCTGTGAATTTGCGAAGAAAAAGCCTGCAAAGCGTATCATCAAGGAGCTTGATGCTGACCTTGATATGACAGGCATTCGCAAGGCTGAGGGCGGTATCCGTTCGGCGGCATTTAAGACTTGTTTTTCAGAGTGCAAGTCAAAGGGCTGTGATACTTTTCGCCCGATATTCTGGTACACCGACAAGGACAAGACCGATTATGAGCAGATGTTTGATGTTCAACACTCACGCTGCTACACGGAATACGGACTAAGGCGAACAGGCTGTGTAGGCTGTCCTTTCAGCAGGCATATCAATGAGGAACTTGCTGTTATCGAAGAACATGAACCTAATTTATACAAGGCGGCAATGCACTTGTTCGGGAAATCATACGAATACACGGCAAAATACAGAGCCTTTGCAAAAGAGATGAAGGCTAAGGAAAGAGAGGAAAAGAAACGTGCTAAGTTATCTGCCCACAGTGCTGATACTGTCGATGATCCTGTCACTTCTGATAGGAGTGCCGTATCAGCTTGAAAAGGCACTTATCAAAGCGGAAGGCGGTGAGGAAATATAATGTTTGAGCCTGATTTTCAAAGAAGAATACTTGCTCTTATCATGGGCTTCATCGTACATAATGCAGATGTTCCGCCCGAGATCACCGAAGTATCTGTCAAGGGTTTGGAAGTATCGACGATCTCCGTTTCCTGCTTAAAAGTCGAATGGAAGTCCGAGCCTGACAGGGATTACACTGTCACTTGTGAAGCAGTCTCGCCCGATTATGCCTACTATGACAATATGTACTTTGAGTTCAAATCAGACAGCCTGTGCTACATAACGGGCCTGCGTGAGAATACTGAGTACACAGTAACGGTAGAGCCTGTTATTCTTTCTGAGGAAGAGAACACCGAAGCTGTCCCTGTGTCGGAGAACGGCAAGACCGAAACGGTTGAAGTCATTTGGGACTTTCCCCATGAGGACGGGTGGACTAACTGCTTTGCCGGCGAGAGGGCTTCGGGCTTGAAAGCACAGCCTGCTTCGGGTGCGATATATGGTTCTGTGGTCGATCCAATCACAAACACGGGCATTCGCCGTGATGAATACGGTGATTACTGCGCCGCATTAGGCTTGTTTTACGGCTATGATTGGGACAGGTACTTAGTGGAGCTTGAAAACGGTACACAGTTTACCGTCAAGCAATGCGACAGCAAAGGCTGGGCTGATGACGGTGATGGAAAATATCATAACTTCGGCGGTGACGGCAAATGTATCGTTGAGTTTATCTATGATGATAACAGCCTGCCGTCCTGTGTGGCATTTTCAGGCTCTTGGGGTTACTACAACTGGAACGGGCTTGACCTCGGAGCGAACATAAAGTCAATCAAAAAAATCAACTACGGCGATCCCGTAGAGTATTAACGGAGGGTTTATATATGAATATCAAGAAGATCATCAAGTGTGTGGCAGGTCTCGGCGCTGTGGGCGGTATCGCTTATGCAGCGTACAAGCTCGGTGAGTGCAACGGAGAAGCAAATGCGAAGTTTCGTGACAAGTACGGCGATGACCTCGACGATTTTGACGAGGACGATGATGACATAGACAACTACTACGGCACTTGCTTTGAGCATAAGTATGACGAGCCTGATGATGGGTGTGTTGCACCCAATAAGTTCAAAATCGAACCTGAAAAAGATGTGGTGATGTATGTTTCCGACGGAGGTGCAATTGATTGAGCGTTCTTATTCTTGCCGAGAAACCCTCGGTCGGGAGAGCCTTGTCCTCGGTGGTCGGTGCTAACAAGACCAACAAGGGCTACATCGAAGGCGGTGGATATATCGTGTCATGGTGTGTCGGTCACTTGGTCGGGCTTAAAAATCCCAACGAATACGGCTGTGGCTGGGAGCAGAAATGGAGTTTTTCTCAGCTTCCAATGATACCTGAATCATGGCAGTTCAAGGTCACTGAAAGCACAAAGGAACAGTTCGGCATTGTCAAGGCGCTTATGGGGCGTGATGACGTGACCGAGATTATCTGTGCGACTGATGCTGACCGTGAGGGCGAGTGCATTTTCAGATATGTGTACAATATGGCTCGGTGCAGAAAGCCCGTCAAGCGTTTGTGGGTTTCTTCTCTGGAAGAATCGGCTATCAGGCAGGCGCTTTCAAATATGAAGCCAATGTCTAATTACGATAACCTGTTCTATGCAGGCTTTTCAAGGGCTAAGGCTGACTGGATTGTGGGAATGAACGGTTCTCGATTGTTCTCATGTCGGTACGGCGGTAAGCTGAATATCGGCAGAGTGCAGACACCAACTTTGTCAATGCTCGTCAAGCGTGACAATGACGTCAAGCATTTCGTCAAGCAGAAGTATTTTACTGCGGATATTGCCTGTGACAGTTTTACGCTGTCCTCGGCACGAATTGACGATGAAACTGCGGTCAATGACCTGATTTTTTCCTGTGCCGGCAAGCCAATCACTGTAACCGCCGTCAAAAAGGAAGTCAAGACGGTCAATTCTCCCAAACTCTATGACCTGACAACCTTACAGCGTGAAGCCAACAAAACCTACGGCTACACCGCCCAGCAGACACTTGACTACACGCAAAATCTGTATGAAAAGAAGCTGGTCACATATCCACGAACGGACAGCCAGTATCTTTCGGACGATATGGAGCAGACGGCACTTGATGTGCTGAGGCTCTGCAATATATACCTCGGCTTCAATATGGTGCATACTCCCGATCTGCATAAAGTTATTAACAACAAGAAAGTCACGGGACACCACGCTATTATCCCCACAAGCAGTATTGCCACGGCTGACCTTGACGGACTTCCGGTAGGAGAAAAGAATATCCTCGTTCTTGTAGCGAAAAAGCTGATGTGTGCTTCTGCCCCTGCACATAAGTATGAAGCTGTCAAAGTGACGGCTGAGTGCGGTGGCACAGCGTTTTCGGCAAGCGGAAAAACCGTCCTTGATATGGGCTGGAAACGCTATGCGGTGAAGTCTGCCGATGATAAGGAAGATGACAAGTCACTCCCTGTCTTGACTGAGGGTCAAGTCCTGACCGGCAGTTTAAGCAAGGGAGAACACTTCACAAGTCCGCCGAAACCTTACACCGAAGATACTCTGTTATCCGCTATGGAACACGCAGGACAGGACGAATATGACGAAGATCGTCTTAGTTCTGACACACACGACATAGAGAAAAAGGGCTTAGGCACGCCTGCGACAAGAGCCGCTGTCATTGAAAGTCTTGTAAAGAACGGCTATGCGGAACGCAAGGGAAAGCAGATCATTCCCACCGACAGGGGCATTGACCTTGTGAGCGTAGTACCTGATGAAGTGAAGTCGGCAAAGCTGACGGCTGAGTGGGAAATGAAGCTCCAACAGGTGGAACACGGACAGTATTCCGCTGACAGCTTTATGTCGGAGATCGAGCAGAATGTCCGTGAGATGTGCGGTAAATACGGCAAGAGTGATAATTCTGTTTCTTTTTCAGACGGCAAGTTTGAATCGGCAGGCAGATGCCCGAAGTGCGGTGCTGAGGTCATCAACGGCAAGTTCGGGTGGTACTGCAAGGGCAAGTGCGGAATGAATGTCGCTAAGGTCTTTGGTGTAACGCTGTCCGATGCGCAGGTCAAGGGGCTTCTGAACGGCAAGTCCACAAGCTACATGAAAAACGGCAGAAAAACTATCGTTTTGCCCGAAGTCGTTCCCAACGAATATCAGGGCAAGACATACTATAACTGGAAAACGGAGGGTAAGAAGAAATGAACGATTTAGACTATTCGGCTATAGAAAAGGCGCTCGGTGTTGAGCCGTCAAGCATTGCCGAAATGCCCGAGGAGATCAGGACGAAGATGAAAACCGTCCTTGAAACTATCGTGGTGAGGACTGACGAGGACAGAAAAGAGCTTTACAATGCCCTTGATCTGCTGTGGCAGAAAGGCTCGGTGCTTCTCACACTTGAAAAGGTATCTAAGGCAACAGGTATTCCTATGGTAACGCTGTCAAACCTCGACTTTGAGACACAGCAGGTCATTGTGTTTGAGTACCTTGCCAACAGTGCGAACACAAAGCAGATCTATATGCTCACCAATTCGGCGCTGGCGGTTATCGAGCTTGACAAGATCGCAAAGCTCATCGCAGTGCCTGTCAGAGAGCTTAGAAAACTCCCTCGCCGTATTCAGGAGCAGATGTGCGGTGCGTATGCAATGGAATTTGACAAGGACAGCACCAATGCGGAGCTTGTCGGTGAACTGAGAGGAATGATGCAGCAGTGAGTGATTATCTTTTTTCCTTTGGTGAGGATAACTTTCCAAAAGACAGCAGAGAGTACGTCACGCTTGATACCGACAAGGGCAAGCTGTTGGCTATCGCCCTTAAAACAAGCGGTGTACCGCATATCGGCACATTTACGAACAAGCAGATGCGCTTTTCCTATGATGCCGACTATAAGGACACGGTTGATGAGATCGTGAAGAAAGCAAGCACTGACGAATATGAAGAAATGCTCCGTGAGATCAAGGAACATAAAGATGACAGCAGTTATCTTGTGCTTCTCCCCTCGGTGGCGCACTATCTCAATGTTACAGAGGGTACTTTACGAGACAGACCGAACGAACTGCAAATCCAGCTGTGCCGTATGTTCACACGGCTCTGGTACTGTGACACACCCACCATTCAGTGTGAGCTGACAAGGGCGTATACCGCCAACAGGCAGACGGAGCGTGACCTTGAAGAAGCCAAGGAACGTGAGGTACAGCAGAACAATACTCCCGAAAAGCGTGAGAATGTATATTTTGCAGATACTCAGCACAGACAGAATGTTCTCAAGGGTGATGAAGATCATCGGGACAAGGCTGACCTTGCGGACAAAGAGGAAGTCCGCACAGGGCTTATTTCAAGAGAAGTCATTCGCCGTCAGGCTGAAATGATAAGACGCAGTCATGCGGTCAAGGACAAGCTGACCGCTGAGAAAACTGAAAGAGAAAGGAAATTCGGACAATGAAGAAGTTTATTATCATCACAAGTGCTGTTGTTACAGCAGTGACCGCAGGTATCATCGTTTTCGTTAAGAAAAAGAAAGTGAGGTAGCCAATGCCCGTACAGGATAATGATGACAAGCGTACCAATGACCAGCCCGTTGCAGATGCAGAGGAAGAACTTCGCAGAAAACAGGCGCAGGCTCAGGAGCATAACAATGAGAACAATATTCAGAAGTCGGGAAAACTTCTTCCTTTTCTGAATGCCAAAGCGGAACATCATCAGAGCCGTATCGACTCCCTTGATGAGAAGATCGTCAATCAGACGGACAAGATAGACCGAAACAGAGCGAAAATCGAAGCACTGTCCGCTAAGGCTGACAAGCTGGAAGATACCAACCGTATGCTTTCGGCTACTCTCGGCGGTGTTCCTCTTGTGCAGAGCATGATCCGCCGTAATGAGGAACGTATCACGGCTATCCGTGAGGATAAGATCCCCAAGCGTGAGCAGAAGATAGAGAACGGCTGGAAGAAAATTGATGCCATGACCGCAAAGCGTGACACTATCTCACACAAGCTGGACAGGGTTGTTGCCCTCAGCGATGCGATCAAGAGTTTTTCTATCGGCTTTAACAAGCACCGCCGTGAAGCCTTTTCCGTTGCTATGGACAGGCTCAATGAAGCCACATTCAACTGTCTTATGGATAAGAAGAAGGCTCTTACCGCTAAAAAGGACAGTATCGTGGAGAAATACAATTCTCCCGAGACCGGCGTTGTTGACAAGTACAAACTGCAACAGCAGATAAATAACCTGAATGATCGTATTCAGTCGATAGATGAGCGTATTGACAAGGTTCATCAGCCCGATGAGTTCTACTCCATGCAGGACAATGACACCCTTGACGCTCAGATGAAGCTGACAAGCGACAAGCTGGCTGATGTGGCTGAAAATGGCATTGAGACAACTTCGGGACTTGCGGAGGATACGCTTTTCTATGCTCAGGAGACCGAGGAACTTGACAAGTCTCAGATTGCTTCGCTGGCTGATAAGTTCAACTTGACGGTCGAGGAACAGCTTGAAGATGATTACAACATGATCGACGGCATCATCAACAACGGAAGCCGAAAAGACCTTGAAAAGACAAGAGCCGACTTAGCGGAGTCCATTGAAGCGGCGCAGACCATTGCGGACAATCCGCATATCAGACAGGAAATGCGTGAAATGGCGAATGAGGATATTGCAAGGCTTCAAGGTGAACTTGCGGTAGTCGAAAAGGCTCTTTCTTCCTTAGATGCGGTCAACGAAGAACGCACCTATGAGGAAGAAGTTTCCGAGGTACAGGACTGGCTTCTTGATATGGTCGCTGACGGCAAGGCAGAGATGAGCGAAGACGGCGCTTTTCGTGTCAATCCCGATTATTACAAGGAACTGCCGAGGAATGACCGCCACATTGAGAGCATGACCGAAGCACAGGCTGTCTCTGTTATGGCGGCGCTTTCCAATGCAGGTATTGAGTTTTCAGCCGCCGCCCGTGGCGATGACAAGGTGGGTATCACGGTATCAAAGAAAGACCTTGTGGCTCTCAATGACATTATGTACTCCACTATCGGCAAGATCGCCAAGACACAGGCGGCTAAGGAGAATGCAGGCAAGGGCGAAAAGGGCAAGTATCAGACGATCAACCCTGAATACTATGCTTCTCTTTCCAAAGAGCAGAGACATTCCCGTGTTGAAGCGACAGAGGTTGCCCGTGAGATCGTAAAGGGGCTTATGGCTGAGAAAATTCCGTATTCTGCCGTTGTCCGTAAGAATGATACTGTTGCGATAACCGTATCGAAAGACAATGCTAAGGCTTACAAGCAGATAGAAAACAAGGTCAAGGGTGTGCGGGCTGCGGAGTATATCAATCCCGAATTTTACAAGGCTCTGCCGAAGGAGTTCAGGGTAACTCTGCCGATGACCGAGGAACAGGCAAAGGCAAAGGTCGCTGAACTTGACAAGAAAGGCATTGCACACTCCGCTGTTATAAACGGCGATAAGTCGGCTGTTACGGTATCGAAGAAAGACCAGGGACGGGCGTTTTTCTCCCGTTCACAGCTGAAACGAGAGGTACAGCGTATCAGCGGACAAGGCAAGAAACAGCCGCAGAAGCAGAAGTCACCCAAAAAGAAAGATACACAGGGGTTAGGCTAAATGAGACTGAGTGAAGAACAGATAGAAAGGGCAAGTACGGTCAATCTTCCGCATTTTCTTATGCAGAACGGATTTGACCTGAAACGTGTGGGGCGAGAGTACGTCTGGAAAGACCATGACAGTATGCACATCAAGGACAATGCCCCCGGCGAACGTGGAGTATGGCACAGGTTCAGTACGGACGAGGGCGGTGACAACATCGCCTTCCTCCGTCAGTATATGAATATGTCATTTGTCGAAGCGGTGGAAGCCCTGAACGGCGAACATTATGACCGCACATATACTCCGCCTAATACCGACACTCCCAAGAAAACTGCTGAAAAAGAGGGAGTGCCGGAAATAAATGAAGCAGATAACTGTAAACGTGTGTTTGCTTATCTTTGCAAAACAAGAGGACTTGACTATGACCTCATAGTTTCGCTTGTAAAACAGGGCTTGATCTCTCAGGAAGAAAAGAGAGGAAATGTTCTGTTCAAATTTTTTGATGAAAACGGTAATGTCATAGGTGCAGAAAAAGTCGGTACATCAACTGAATACAGATTTAAGGGTATAGCTGAGCATTCAGCAGAAGGACACGGCTTTGAGGTAGTGAAAGGTTCGGGAGAAAAGGCTTTTTTCTTTGAGTCGGCTATTGATATGCTTTCTTATCTGCAAATGCACGATAATGAACTCGATAACTGCCGTATGGTATCCATGATGGGCTTGAAACCGAGTATTGTCCTTGATACGGTACTTCGTTACAATATCCCACCTCAGAATGTATTTTTATGCTCCGACAACGATGAAAAAGGCAATCAGTTTGCCGAAAGGCTTATGACCGAATATCCCGCTATGAAGCGTATCGTCACACCCGATACATATAAAGACTGGAACGATATGCTCAGGGGGATCCCGAAAAAAGAGATAGATACAGAACAAAAGACAGAAGTAAAAAAGGAGGCTGACAGAATGGCTGCAATAGGCAATGAATATTGGAACTCTGCTACCGATAACAGGGACAAGGCTGTTATCAGCATGAGTGTTGAAGATTTTAGTGCTTTGTTTCAGAAGCTCGAAGATTCGGGCTTGAATTATCGTGCATACAGAGTGGCAAGCGGTTTCAAAATGGCGGTAAATGCCGCCGATGTCGGAACAATAAGACAGCTTGCAGGCAAAAATCTTGAAACGGCAGGTTCAACGGTTCCGTTTTCTCCGCCCGAGAAAAATATCATCGGCAATACAGAATACAGATATATCCCCAACAAGGAGTATATTTCCGCTGACCGTGACCTTATCCTGAAAATGGCTGAAATGCTTGACAAACAGGGTATCAAGTTCTCAGGACGAATTTACCCGACAGGCAAAGGCACTCTGACCGTCAGCCGTAACGATCTTGCTTATGTGAGGTCTGTCCGTGACAATATCATCGGCAAGCGCCGTCAGGTCGGCATTGGCGAAAAGGGACAGGGCATCGGAAACCGTTCTGTTTCGGCGCAGAACAGGCATTTGTATATGTCTACCCTCACTCCGAAACAGTATGAAGAAGTCAAGCCGTTTATCGAAACCAATGCCCGATACAGCGGTGTTATCCGTGACGGCAAGGTGATGTTCTCGGTTGACCGTGATGAAGCGCAGGCATTTCACAGGGCGTTAGATACCGCAAAGCGTGAGGTCGGACTTATCCACACCATGCAGGAGCAGGGGCTTCCAATGGAGCAGATGATAGCGCTTTCGCCCGTAATGCACAGGCTTGCGGTGGAAGACGCCCAGCTTCAGCTTTCGGACTTTTTCGATAAGCGCTACGATGAAGCACAGTTCGGCGAAATGCTTTCTCTTGTCAATGCCTACCTCGATCAGCCTGCTTCGGAGCGTTACGGCGAACACTCCAAGCTGAATGATATGCTTGAAGCGAAAAGCAGTTTTGACCGTACTATCGAACTTTCCGATTTCTTTTCCCAGCATGATTTCAGCGAAGAACAGAAGTCTGCAATTGCCACTATGTTTGTCGGTGAAGTCACAAGAGGACAGATCAACAGCATTGACGAGACTTTCACGGTTGAGGATATTCAGGCGTATGATGAGATACTGCAAAGTGCTTTGCAGGAATCGGATATTGCTGATTTCCTTGCAGAACACGCACATTCCGTACAGAAACAGACTGACAGAGATCAGTCACTTGCCGATGCCTTTGTTTCACACAAGGATATGCAGCTTTCGGGAAGCGGTTATGATCTCACAAATTTCCGTCTGCACTATGATACGGAGATCAACAACGGCGAAGGTGGCTATAACCTGATTGCTGACCGTACCGCATCACCTATCATAAAAGATATGAGTATTTCGGTGCTTTCCGATGATATTTCCTTCGATACATTTAAGGACTTCCTTTCTTCTCACAACTTAGCTTTTGAGAGTGTGATCGACACGATTGTACCTGAGAAACAGGCAACAGAGGAAGAAGTGCTGTTCTCGCAGGCTGACCTTGCCCGTTTCCTTGCTGAACACACCCTGTCCTCCGATGAGTGGGAAAGTATGGCATATCCGCTGTTTGAGCGTGGTTATCTCGAAAAGCACCAGCCCAGCGACAAGGCTTCTTTCGGCTATCATTTGCCTGAAAAAGAGCTGTATGCACTTGCGGAACGCTTTCATAACGGTGATGATATTCGCCGTGAGCTTGCACTCGGTCTTATGATCCATGCTTCTGACAATATTGCAAATAAGGATAAGGTGGAGTTTGTCTTTGAGGACGGCAAGATCTCTGACCGTACCTATTATTATGCCGAAAATCTCCGTCACTCCCTGCATTTGGAGTGGACAGATGACGGCTATAACTGTTCGTTCGGCGGTATGGAGCGCTTTGTTTCCTTAGAGGAGATCGGACAGGCATTTCTTGACCGCACCCATGAGGAATTTGAAGATCTCGCTTTCTGGTGGGTTCGTGATGATATGCTTTATGCTATCCCTGATATTTCCGATGAAAAGATTGCTGACCTTCTGACAGCATTTGACGGTGCAGCACTCCACGGCTGGGAGGCTGGCGATAATCAGCCTAAACTGAACCGTATCAAGAAGGCTCTCCACGATATTCTCGGTGATGAAGTTCAGACCGAAAAGGCTTTTGCTATCATCGCAAAGAAAAAGTATAATGTAACTTTTGAGCCTGAAAGAAAGCCCGACAGCCTTGAATTTCAGTTCGGTTATTCTAAGGACGGCAATGACCGCTGGTTTACCGAAAGCGGTCTGCTGAGTGACTTTGCAGAGGAACACGGCGAGATCAGCTTTGCACTTGCTAATGCTCTTATGGAGTATCTTGACGATAAACAGCACAAGGAGCGTATGATCCCCGACCTCAATGCAGGCTACTACAAGAAAACAAACTTTGAGATCAGGGCTGTTGTGGACGGACAGGAGTTCAATTTCTCCAACAGGTTTGACATAGGTGACGGCAAGGGTTCGGGCGGTGGAAGTCTTATTGACCATATCCGCACTGTCTGCGAAAATGCCATTGCTTCGACGGCTTATCCCTACAACACACCCGAAAGCAAGGAAACTCCCCGAAATATGCTGAATATTCTTGTTCCTTATTTGGAAGCCCATTCTGCGCTTACCGCTGAGGAACAGAAGATACTTGACGATTTCAAAGAGAGAAATCCTATCCGCACCATTGATGATGTGGAAAAGGCACAGGGTAAGTTTCAGATCTATCAGCTCCCCGGCGGTGACAAGTATCATGGTGTCCGCTTTGAGGGGCTTGACAGGCTGAAAGCAGAGGGCGTACAGCTCAACAAGGACGATTATGAGCTTGTTTATGAAGGCATAGTTGGTGAGTTCAGAGGAAATGCAACTCTTGAAGGCATTTTCACTCAGTTCAACACCAATCAGCCTGCCGACTTCACAGGTCGCTCCCTTTCGGTTTCCGATGTTATCGTTATTTCCGTTGATGATAAGGACACGGCATATTATTGCGACA
This sequence comes from Ruminococcus flavefaciens, assembly GCA_004556875.1. Taxonomy (GTDB): domain Bacteria; phylum Bacillota; class Clostridia; order Oscillospirales; family Ruminococcaceae; genus Ruminococcus; species Ruminococcus flavefaciens_S. Next base: position 8,514 of record SFFP01000003.1, on the reverse strand, counting down.
GCTTTGGATTTACGGAAATGCCCGATTTTTTCCTTGAAAAAGAAAGGACACAGGAAAAGTCTGCGCCGTCTGTTGCCGATCTTGAAGTCGGTGATATTATAATGTATGACGGCGCTCGCCGTGAGATCGTGGAAATCAGCGCTGACCGTATCAAGATGAAAGACCTTGACGCACCCGATTACGGCGGTATTCTGATCGGCACTTCCGATGTGCTTGCCTATGACGGCTGGCAGGAGGATATGGAGGAAAAGGGCTTTGAAATTTTGTCTAAGGCTGAAAAGCCTGCACCTGCTGTCGATACTCCCGAACAGGTAGAACCGGAGGATAAAGGTCCGGTATCGATCCGCAAAGTCGGTGACTTTTACGAGATGTACGGCAAAAATGCGGAGATCGGTGAAGAAGTCCTCGGACTGCGTATGACATCAAAGAACGGTCAGCCTATGGTCGGTTTCCCATATCACGTTAAGGACGATTATTCGGAAAAGCTGAGAAAAGCAGGATATTCTGTGCTTATGGAAGAAGCATTTGAGATAAATCCGCCTAAGCGAGATAAAGATTACTCGCTTGAGATCAGCACTACTTCCGATGCGTTTGACGAGCCGTATTGTATTGCGAAGGTCGATGCTGACGGAGATTTCATTGACTACTATGAAGATGCAGACGGTCATATCCAGACTTTTAGCACAATAGTTGATGCTCTTTTCTATGCTGAAAAGCATAATCTTGATGTTAAGAATGACATGGAGGAGATTCCTGAAAACCGCTGTCAGTCTCTGCAAGATGTTGTAGATAGATTTTTCGGCACAGACTGTTCCGCCGCTCAGACGGTAAATGGAACTTGGAAGATTACCGTTGCTGACGGCGATAAGGTCGGAGAGCTTTTCTACGGTGGCGATCCCGTCTGCGGCATCTACAATCGTGGCGATACAATGGAGATCGAGCCGTACCGTGAACTGACCACTTTTCCGGCACTCCTGCGTACAGCGATGATTGAACATAACCCTGACAAGCCCGTGGAGATCATGGACTTTCAGCGTACCTTTGAAACTCCGCTTGATAAGGCGAAGTTCTTAATTAACGATTTCTGCGAAGCGGAATACCGTGAGGGTGCTGACTTCTCCGATCTGCACAATGTTGGACTGGCTTTTACTACTTTGACTGATGATGAGCTGCCCATTCAGGTGACAGCTGACCTTATCGACTTCAAAATCACCTATGAATTTGACGGTGAGGTTTACAATACAGAGCAGTATGACACCATTGAGGAAATGATCGAGAACGGTCTGACTGATCTTGATTTCAGCGATCTTGTATCTGTACCCGATGAAGTGATCGAGCGTCACATCGGAAAGGACGAACAGACGGTAGAGCTTATGAGCGATGCCGCCGATGTAGCAGATATTTCTTCTCCTGCGGAAGATGTACCGTCTGTTACGCTGAAATACAAGGGCGATGCAGAGAGCCTTGATGAGATCAAGGACAAGGCACTTTCCCTCGGTGCGACTGTTATTGTGGACAATGCAGAGGGTGTTATTTCCATTGACACCTATGCAGACCACCAGAACGAGCTTGATAATCTTGCCTATGAGTTGGGTGTAATGTCGGTTGACGATGCTCCTGTTTCAGATGTTCCTGCTAAGGAAACGGAAGAAATTGACGATGATGCTCCGCTGTTTGCCGATGATGATGTTATCGAACAGATCCAGGCAGACGAAAAGGCGGATATTCCGTTTTGGGAGAAGCCCGATATTGAGGGCGAACAGCTATCTCTGTTCGGTGATCCTGAGCCTATCCGGAACAAAGCACCCGATAAGTCAAAATCGGAGTTTGCTCCGGGGCCTGTTGTGGACGGTGTTCAGGTGTTTGAAGCGTTGGCTGCTGAAATTGACCGTGGAACAGGCTTTGTAAACGGCAAAATCAGAGTTCAGGAGTTCTATGAAAAGAGCAAAGGTCAGCCCAATCACCCGACAACTCAGGAGCTTGCCGACTTCTTGAAAAAGGAATACGGTATTGGAGGTCACAGCGGTGAGGGCAATATCTCGCTTGTTGACTATGACAGTAAGGGAATGACTTTCTCTTTTGAAAACGGCGAAAAATACCGTCACAGCTGGCACGATGTCGCTGTCATGACAGAATCAAGGCTGAAAGACAATACCTATCTTTCTCCCGAACAGCAGGAACAGTGGCAGGCTATGAAAGCTGAACGCTCGGCTGAGGAGAACTTTGAGCCGTACAAAGTCGAAGTCGGTGACAGGTTTCGTAACAAGGCTACGGGCGTGGTTTCGGAAGTTGTTTCGCTGACAGGCGCTTTGCCCTATTACACGGACGATTGCACTGTCAAGAGGTTAAGCGGAGCGTTTGAGATCACCGAAAATATCTCCTATGACAAACTGCTCAACAGTGGACTTTATGAGTATATCGGCAGAAATGAACCTGAAAAGGAGCAGTCTGCACCCGTGAAGCCCGAAAAGGCAGAGGTCACACCCGATAAACCTGAAATTCCAACGGTCAAGAATCTGTCTCAGCTCAAAAAGGCGATCCAGCCGGGAATGATGTTTGAGATCACTGACCACCTCCGTCCTGAATGTATTGGAGAGCGCCGTATTGTAACAGGCGTAAGCACTGTTGATTTTACTTCTCGAAAGCTCGATGAAAACGGAGCGCCGACAGGCAAGGACATTCACATGGAGTTTGACAGAGCCAAAAACTGGACGTTTGACGGCAGTGAGCTGACTTCCAGACTTGACAACGGCGATATGCTCATGAGTTTTCATTTTATCGACAGCTTGGAGCGTGAGCAGACTGTTCAGGCTGAGAAAGAGCCGGAGGGTGCGCCTTCGGTCGATAAAAATGATAATGTCACGGCTGAAACACCGATTGACTTTTCTCAGTATGATGATGTTCTCAAAAATATGTTTTCTGTAAACCCGGGATTTTTCAAGGGAATGTTGTCCGATGAAACAATTGAACAGCAGGAACAGATAATTAAGGATGCTGTGGGCGAAATCAGTCATGAGGACAGAATGGGTATTTTCCAAGAACTAATGAAAGAGGACAATACTACTCATACACCGCATACACCGATTGACACCGATAAGGGCGAAAACTTTACGATCACCGATGATAACCTCGGTGACGGCGGTGCTAAGACGAAGTTCAGGGCGAATGTCGAAGCTATCAGAACGCTGAAAACGCTTGAATCTGAAAAGCGTCCTGCAACAGCTGAGGAAAAGGAAACGCTTTCACGCTATGTCGGCTGGGGCGCAATACCGCAGGCTTTCGACAAGTCGGCGGATAAGTGGTCGGCTGAATACAAGGAACTGTCGGAACTTCTCACTCCCGAGGAATACCGTCAGGCACGTTCTACCGTTGGCGATGCTTTCTATACCTCTCCTACGGTTATTGAGGGCATTTATGAAGCTCTTGGAAACTTCGGCTTTGATGGCGGTAATGTTCTTGAGCCTGCAATGGGTGTCGGCAACTTCTTCGGCTGTATGCCAAAGGAAATGCAGGATAACTCCCACCTTTACGGTGTGGAGATAGACAGCATTTCGGGACGTATCGCTCAGGCTCTTTACCCCGATGCAGATATTGCGATAAGCGGTTTTGAGAAAAACAGCTTTCAGAACGGCTGTTTTGATGTTGCCGTGGGTAATGTCCCGTTCGGTGAGTTAAGCTTTAAGGACGAAAAGCACTCCACCACGAAACTTCACGATTACTTCTTCATGGAAGCTATGGACAAGGTTAAGAACGGAGGTATCGTGGCTTTTGTCACTTCGGCAGGCACACTCGATAAGCGTGATGAAAGCACTCGTCAGATGTTGGCTGACAAGGCTGACCTGATCGGTGCTATCCGTCTGCCTGGCGGTAAAAACGGTGCTTTCCATGACAATGCTGGTACGGACGTAACGACGGATATTATCTTTTTGCAGAAGCGTGAGGGCAAGTCTGTTGCTGAAATGTCCGATATTCCCGATTGGGTTCATATCGGTGAAACGGCTGACGGTCTGCCTATCAATCAGTATTTTGCAGATAATCCCGATATGGTGCTTGGCAAAGTTGTCGAGGGCAACAAGCTCTACGGCTCAGGTACTATGGTTGTCGCTGAGGACGGTTTTGACCTTCGCTCGGCACTTCATGAAGCTGTCGGCAAGCTGTCTGCGGAAATCAGCCATGACAAAGCCCGTGACGTTTATGCTAAGACCGAACAGGGGCTTGCGGTGAAGATACCCTCCGATCTGCGTAATTTCAGTTTCTTTATGCAGGACGATGCTGTCTACTTCAAGAAAAATGCTGTTTCTTTTGAGCAGAGAGTTGACAAGAAAAACGCACAGTTCAGCAGATACAAGGCTTTTATCGAGCTGAGGGATATTACCCGTGAGCTTATTCAGGCTCAGGAACTTAACAAGCCTGACAGCATTATTGCTGATTTGCAGGCAAAACTCGGAAAGTCCTACGATGACTTCTATAATAAGTATGGGCTTATCCACAGCAAGACCAACAAACGCTATTTCAATGAGGATATTTCGTATAACCTTGTTGCAGGGCTGGAAAAGAAAATCGACAAGGATAAACTTGTCGAGAAGTCGGATATTTTCACAAAGCGCACCATTTGTCCTCCGAAGGCGGTGGAGTGCGTGGAGACAGCTATGGAAGCACTCACGCTTTCGGTGGCTGAAAAAGCGAAAGTGGACTTTGACTATATGTCGAAGCTCACAGGAATGTCGGAAGATGAGCTGAAACAGGAACTTGTGGGCGAGATCTTCAAAATTCCCCATACCGAAAACACTTATCAGACGGCAAGCGAATACTTGTCGGGCGATATTCGTGCGAAACTGCGTGAAGCGGAGGAAATTGCGGAGTATGACTCTGACTTTAATATCAACGTGAACGCTTTGCAGAAAGCAATGCCCGAGCCGTTAAAAGCCGGTGACATTGATGTGAAAATCGGTGCGACTTGGCTTGATCCGAAGTATTACAACCAGTTTATGTATGAATTGCTCGGCACTCCCGACAACAACAGGGCTGACAAACCTCAGAGCCGATGGTTCAAGCACTCTCTTATTCAGGCGGAATACTCCGAACATTCCAACAGCTGGCATATCGCCAACAAAAAGGCTGACAGGTCGGTGCTTGTCAACCAAAAATACGGCTCAGGAAAGATGAACGCTTATGAGATCATGGAGCATCTGCTCAATCTAAAAGAGCCGAAGGTCTACAAGACTGTTGAAGTTCCTGACGGTTTGGGCGATACTAAGGAAAAGCGTGTTATCGACGAAGAAGCTACCCGTGTGGTTCAGAAAAAGGCTAAGGAGATCAAAAAGGCTTTCAAGACCTGGATCTTCAAGGACGCAGAGCGCCGTGAAGCTATCGTAGACAGGTACAATGAACTTTTCAACTCCATTCGTCCCCGTGAGTTCGACGGCAGCGCTCTTTCTTTCCCGATGATGAACAGCAGTATTCATCTGCACGATCATCAGCGCAATGCGATTGCTCACGCTATGTTTGGCGGTAACACGCTGTTTGCGCATAGTGTGGGTGCGGGCAAGACCTTTGAGATGATAGCAACAGCTATGGAGTCAAAAAGGCTCGGTCTTTGCACTAAATCGCTGTTTGCCGTACCGAATCACCTGACAGAGCAGATCGGTGATGACTTTATGAAGCTCTATCCGGGTGCTAACATCTTGGTAGCGACTAAAAAGGATTTTCAGAAAGCAAACCGTCAGCAGTTATTCGCTAAAATCGCCACCGGCAATTATGATGCGGTTATTATCGGTCACTCACAACTTGGCATGATACCAATGTCGAGGGAACGTCAGGAAATGGTTATCCAAAGCCAGATAGACGATATTCTTGAAGGCATTGAGGAATTGAAACGGAGCGAAGGCTCTAAGTTCCAGATCAAGGCTATGGAGAAAACCCGAAAGAGTTTGCAGAAACAGCTTGACAGGCTTGAAAAGGTCAATCAGGACGGTACTATCACCTTTGAACAGCTTGGAGTGGACAAGTTATTCGTCGATGAGGCCCATGAATTTAAGAATTTGTTCACCCCGACAAAGCTGACGAACGTGGCAGGCATTTCCAATTCTGCTTCTCAGAAAGCACTTGACTTGTTCCTGAAATGCCGTTATCTGGACGAAAAGACAGGCGGTAAGGGTGTGGTTTTCGCCACGGGAACGCCAATTTCTAATTCCGTAACAGAACTTCATACAATGATGCGTTACCTGGAATATGACTTCCTGAAAGACCACGAATTACAGCACTTCGACAACTGGGTATCGACTTTCGGAGAGCAAAAGACTGATTGGGAGCTAAAGCCTGCGGGCAACGGCTTCAAAGAGCGCACAAGAGTTGCTCAGTACACGGGTATGCCTGAGCTTATGAGTATGTTCAAGCAGGTGGCAGACATCAGGACGGCGGACACGCTGAAACTCGATGTTCCCGACTGCGACTACAAGGTGGTTCAGGTGGAAGCTACTCCTTTTCAGGTGGAGCTTGTGCAGGAACTTTCCGACAGAGCCGATGCTATCAACAGCGGTAATGTCGATCCGTCTATCGACAATATGTTGAAGATAACGAGCGACGGACGCAAACTCGGACTTGATCCTCGTCTTATTGATCCTGCTTTTGAGGATAACCCCGATACAAAGCTGAACAGGTGCGTTGAAAACGTTGCCCGTATTCACGCTGAAACGGCTGAGGACAAACTGACACAGATCATCTTCTGCGACTTGGGTGTACCTCACAAGAGCGCCGATGAAGTGAAATACGATGAGGACGGCGAAGTCATTTTCGATGACAGCAAGTCCGCTGCGGAACGTGAAGCGTTGGAGGAAGAATGTGACTTCTGCGTGTATGACGATATAAAGGCAAAACTTGTCGCTAAGGGTATCCCAGCCGATGAGATTGCCTACATACACGACGCTAAATCCGAAAAGCAGAAAAGTGAACTGTTTGAAAAGGTGCGTTCGGGTGAAGTGAGAATACTCCTCGGAAGTACCGCAAAAATGGGAACAGGCACTAACGTTCAGGACAAGCTGATAGCCGTTCACGATCTGGATATTCCGTGGAGACCGGCTGACCTGGACCAGCGCGCAGGACGTATTATCCGTCAGGGCAATCAGAACAAGAATGTTGAGATATACCGCTATGTGACGAAGGGAACGTTTGACGCTTACAGCTATCAGACACTTGAAAACAAGCAGAAGTTTATCAGCCAGATCATGACTTCAAAGGAACCGGCAAGAAAGTGCGAGGACGTAGACCAGCAGGCTCTGACATACTCGGAGATCAAAGCTCTCTGCACAGGCGATGAGCGTATCAAAGAAAAACTCATGCTCGACAACGAGGTCAAGGAGCTTAAAACGCTCTCCGCTGAGTATGCAAACACGGTTTACGAAATGCAGGACAAGATCAAGGCTTTCCCGATGAAGGAGGAACAGCTCACAACTGCACTCAGCAATTTGCAGGCTGACCGCAAGGCGCTGAAAGCACTTCCGATTGATTCTGAAACGAAACTCCCCGTATTCAAAATGAAGATCGGTGATGTGGAGTACACGGACAAGAAAGAAGCGGCAAAGGCTCTTGAAGAAGCGGCTCTCTCGATAAGGATAGCCGATACTCCCGTCAAAGTCGGTGAGTTCCAGGGCTTTCCGCTGTCCATTACCGTACACAGTCCTGCAATGGGCGGCGGTATGACAGCAACGATGCAGGGCGAATATCAGCACTCAGCAAAGCTGATAAGCAGTTTTGCCCATAATATGAGCCGTATCGAAGCAGGGCTTTACAATATTGACCGCCGTATAGATCAGGTCAAGAGCAATCTTTCAAAGCTGAGGGTGGACTACGATGAAGCACAGAAGATCGTTTCAGCACCTTTTCCTCAGCAGGCGGAGCTTGAAAGCAAGTCGGAAAGGCTTGAAAAGCTGACAACCGCGCTTAACTTGGCGGCTATCGAAGCTAAGAAAAATGCTCCCAAACGTGAACAGACTTGCTATTTCCAGAGGGCACAGTTAAAGCGTGAAGCCGCAAGGATAGCGAAGAAGAAGTCTGCACCTAAGAAAACAAAGGCTCAGGATAAGAAGAAGCCGGGGCTGGAATAATATCAACCTTGATCCCAATGGATTCAAGATTCATAAGCACGGTAGGCTATATGCTGACCGTGCTTTTTTGTGGAAAAATTATGTAAAAATACTTGTTTAATGTGTCGAAATCAAGACACCAAATCATTGACATCATTGGCTATTTATGATATAATATAAGGTGAGTATGTGTAATATTTTGGAGCGTGGTGAACGAATATGGATGAAAAGTACAACGCCGGACTAATGTCACAATCATTTTGGTTTGTGGAGTTCAAAAAAATCGTTGTTTTATATAAGAATGGTGCTGATTATGACGAAATCAAGCACCAGTGCATAGAAGAAAACCTGTTCGGAGCAATCAACCCTAACCGTGAGAAGCGAATGTGTGGTTATCTCCTTACAAGGCTGAGGTCAATGGACGATAGACTGA
>SFFP01000114.1 GCA_004556875.1 Ruminococcus flavefaciens | reverse complement strand
GACAAGGATATCCCTGTTGTAATCGGTGAGATGGGTACATCTAACTTCGATAACACAGAGGCAAGAGTTGCATGGACAACTCAGTACTTCACAACCGCTAAGAAGTACGGCATCCCTTGCTGCCTCTGGGATAACAACACAGTTTCAAATCCTAAGGATCCCGGCGAGTGCCACGGCTATATCAACCGTGAAACAGGCGAATGGCACGAAGCAAGCCTTCCTATCATCAACAAGATGATGGAGATCATGTCTGACGACACTATCAAGTGGGGCAGTGAAAGAAAGATCCCTACTTACTCACATCAGAGCCTTTCAGAGGGAACAGTATTCAGAGATACTGCAATCGAAATAGACGCTTCCAAGTCAAAGACTTATGAGAACACAACTCCGGGTCAGGATATCTCATGGTCACAGCTCGAAGGCAAGGAAGTTGCTATAAAGTACACAGGTACAACTCCTGTCCTTGCTTTCTCTAACGAAGCTTACGGCAACTGGACAGAATTCAAGCCTTACGTTGTCGACGAAGAGAACGGCATCGCTTACTACCTCGTTTCTCAGCAGCTCCCTGCAGCTTGGACAGACCTTTCTACAGTTGCTCATATGCAGGCAAGAACTGATAACGTTACAAATATCGAGCAGATCGTTATCCTTAACGCTCCTGACGTTGAAGTAGACGTTCCTGTTGACAAAACTAAGAAGTACAGCATCGATTTCGCTAATGCTCAGGCTGGCGACGATCTTATCCTTACATTCAAGGGCGAAAAGAACACAACTACAAACGGCTGTGTCGGCTTCAACAATGACGGTTGGGAGCAGATCGAGTGGTCCGGCAAGACAGATGCTAACGGCGATCTCGTTGTAAAAATTGCTATGGACAAGTTCCCTGCAGGTATAAAGACTGCTGAGGCTCAGATCTGGTATCAGCCGGAACTTATCGACCTCACAGGCTATAACTTCGGTGGTGCTGCTGCTGAGACTACAACTACTACAACTTCTCAGACAACAACGACCACAACTACTACCACAACAACAACTACAACCGGAATTTCTACCACAACATCAACAACTTCTGTTGTTACTGATGTAACAACATCTACTACATCAAACGTTCCTGCTGCTAAGAGCACAGGCAACGGTGATGCTAACCAGGACGGCGATGTTGATATGAGCGACGTTGTTCTTATCATGCAGTCTCTCGCTAACCCTGACAAGTACAAGCTCAGTGACAATGCTTCCAAGGCAGCTGACGTTTACGGAAACGACGGCGTTACTGTTAAGGACGCTCAGGTCATCCAGCTCTTCCTTCTCCGCAAGCTCAATACACTTCCTGTCAGCGAAGGCGTAACAATTGACTGATAAGCAAAAGATCATTTTCTCATAAACCTCTGATGCAGCTGCATTTATTGCAGCTGCATTTTTATGTAATTATTTTGATATGCTTTCTATCATTATTGAATTATAATATAATATTAACATTTGTTACCTATTGACAAAACAAGGGTAACTGTTATATAATTATAACGGTATCGCTGTACATATAATTACAGATAACCACAGCAATACGTTAAATATCGTAACAAAAAGTAGAAAAAGAAATATGCTTTTATTTACCGAAAATCACAGCTCTATTGTAGAAAAAAGGAAGACAACCAAATATGCTTACAGATTATCACTGCCATATTCTGCCGGGGATAGACGACGGCTCTCCCGATGCCGAGACCTCCCTCGCAATGATAGAAATGATGAGGGCACAGGGCGTTGAACGTATCATCGCTACTCCGCATTTCTATGCTCATGAGGAGCGCTCACTGACAGAATATCTTATAAGACGCGAAGAGGCTTTCGACAGCATTGCCGACTTCGCAGTTATAAAAAACATTTTTCTTGGCGCAGAGATCGCCATAGAACACGGTATATCAATGATCAGCGGAATAGACAAGCTCGCAATGGAAGAGTCTGACATGATATTGCTCGAGCTGCCTTTCCGTGATTATGAGGATTGGATGTCTGAGGAAATCAATGCTATCGCTTCGGGATACGGTCTGAAGGTAGTGCTCGCTCATATACACCGATACCTCGAATACTATTCGCCCGATAATATCGAAAGAATTCTCCAGACCGATGCCATTTTCCAGTTCAACAACGATGCGTTTTTAGTACAGAGAGACAAGGAACTTCTGGACAGGCTCATAAAGGAGAAACGCCCGATAATCTTCGGAAGCGATGCTCACAATATGGGTGCACGCCGCCCGAACTGGGATATTATATTGGAGGGATGTGCTCCCGATGTCCTTGAAGCTTCAAATGCTCATATGAAAGTTACCGAAGAGCAGCTTCAGCTTCTTAACATTCCGCAGCAAATACAGGCGGAAGCCATCGGGGAATAATTTTTATCAGCTTTTTTCAGCTGATATGGGGGGACAAAATTGAAAAAAGTATTAGAAAAGTTCAGTTTCCGCAGAGTAGTTCTTGCTTTTGCCGATGCTTTCATCGTTATAGCTGCTGCTCTCATCACAAATTTCATTCTTTCGTTCTCTGGCAAAGAGGTATCACGCTCTGACCTGCTCATGAGCTTTGTGGTAAGCTCTGTTACCTGCTGCGGCGCTCTGTTCATATTCGGCGCGTACAGCAAGCTATGGAGATTTTTCCATAAGCGCGATTATCTCTCGTGTTTTTACGGAGTCGTATGCGGATTTATCGTATCAGGCGGCTTTGTATACATCATCAGAAACGATCTTCCTGTGACATTTGTATGCGTTCACGGCTTGCTGACACTTGTCGGCGTATGTCTGTTCAGACTTCTTTTCAAAGAGTCTTTCGTTACCTTTACAAAAACAGGCTGTAAGAGTGACAGGAAACGCACCATGATAGTCGGCGGCGGTCAGACCTGCCGAATGATACTCACTGAGATCGAAAATGCAAAGAAAACCGTAAATACAGACGATAAACTCTGTACTGTGTATGAGCCTGTCTGTATCATTGATGACGACAGGTCAAAGATAGGTTCTGAAATTCAGGGCGTAACTGTTGTAGGTACTACCAGCGAGATAATAAAATTCGCCGACCAGCAGCATATCGAGCAGATAATCTTTGCTATCCCGTCCTGCCTTGAGGACGAGAGAAAACGTATTCTCGACATTTGTTCGGGAACAAATCTCCCTGTCAAGGTAGTTCCTTTCATCGGAAACCTTATCTTTGACAACGGAAATACTCCTATTCTTACGCAGATGCGAGATATCAAGGTCGAGGACCTTCTCGGACGTTCTCCGATAAAATTCGACAACGAAGAGATAAGACAGTTCATTTACGGAAAGGTCTGCATGGTAACAGGCGGAGGCGGTTCTATCGGCTCGGAGCTTGTTCGCCAGATAGCTAAATACGGTCCTCAGCATATCATCATCGTGGATATCTACGAGAACAATGCTTACAGTATCCAGCAGGAACTTGTTATGGATTACGGCGACAGCCTAAATCTCACCGTACTTATCGCCTCTGTCAGAGACTATTACCGCATGAACAAGATATTTGAAAGGTACAGACCTGATATCGTATTCCATGCGGCTGCACACAAACACGTTCCTCTTATGGAAAATTCTCCTATGGAGGCAATCAAAAACAACGTCATCGGTACGTTCAATACCGCTTCGCTGGCTCAGTTCCACAAGGTCAAGAAATTCGTTATGATATCAACGGATAAGGCGGTAAATCCGACAAATGTAATGGGTGCATCAAAGCGCTGCTGCGAAATGATAATACAGTACCTCTCACAGCAGAAAAACTGCTCAACAGAGTTCGTAACTACACGTTTCGGCAACGTTCTCGGCTCAAACGGTTCTGTTATACCGCTTTTCAAAAAGCAGATAGAACAGGGCAAGCCTGTTACCGTTACTCACCCCGATGTTATAAGATACTTCATGACTATACCTGAGGCTGTGAGCCTCGTGCTCGAAGCCGCTGCTATCGCAAACGGCGGAGAAATATTCGTACTGGATATGGGAAAGCCTGTACATATCGTAAAGCTGGCAGAAAACCTTATCCGTATGTACGGAAAAGAGCCATACAAGGACGTTGAGATAAAGTTCACAGGTCTGCGCCCCGGTGAAAAGCTCCGCGAAGAGCTTCTCATGAATGAAGAAGGACTGAGAAAGACCTCAAACAAGCTTATCTTTATCGGTCAGCAGATAGAGCTTGACGGCGATGAGTTCATCAGAAAGCTCAGAAGACTGCGCAATGCCGCTAACGAAAATTTGTCTGATACAGTAGTTGCGGCACTCCATGATATCGTGCCGACGTTCATCTCTCCCGAAGAGTTCAACAGAGCAGAGATAATCAAACAGAGCAACAATGAATTTATGGAAGATGCAAGGGACTGATTTCAGTCCCTTTGCTTTTGTAAGGTGATAATTATGATATACAGGACTCCCGATTACTACCGCGATTTCCGCTGTATCGCAGGCGAATGCAAGGACAGCTGCTGTAAAGGCTGGGAGATAGATGTCGACAGCGATACCGCAGAATACTACGAAACCGTAGGCGGCGAATTCGGCAAACGTCTGAAAGACAATATACGTGACGGAAGCTTTGTCCTCACCGCTGATGAGCGCTGTCCTTTTCTCAACAGCAAGGGACTCTGCGACATCTTCACAGAGCTTGGCGAGGATAAGCTTTGCCGTATATGCTCAGACCACCCACGGTATTTCGAGTGGTTCGACGGTCTGAAAGAGGGCGGCATTGGTCTATGCTGTGAAGCCGCCGCAGAGCTGATATTATCACGTCCCTTTGCTCTTTCGGAAACAGATATCCCCGAAGAGGAAGCCGCAGGCGAGTACGACGAGGAGCTTTTTTCACTTATTTTCTCTGCAAGAAGTGATATCCTTGACACCCTTGCCGACGAAAATATTTCTCTCGCTCAGTCGCTGTGCCGTATGCTCGGTATTGCCGCAGAAATACAGGAAAGCATAGACTTTTCCTTTCCTGATAACAATGACGAAGCCTGCTCCGTCAATATACGCCATATCTTCCGATATTACGGTGAGCTTGAGCCTATTGACGAAAAATGGCTGCCATATATAAATGAATGTGCCGAAAATCTCGAAGCTCTCCCCTGCCACGACAAGGCTGATGACATATATCTCCGCAGGATAGCGCAGTATCTCATATTCCGCTATATACTCAAAGCCGTTTACGACGGCGAAATACTTGGCTATGCAAAGTTTGCCGCTGTCAGTGTCATATTCATAGACAGACTTTTCAGATTTGCGGCTCTCCGAAATGGCAGCTGCGATTCCGCAGAATGTGCCGAAATAGCTAAGAATTACTCGAAAGAAACAGAATACTGCGAAGAAAATATGGAGTCGCTCATTACAGCCTTTGCGGAAGTGCCATTTTTCAGCCTTTCTGCCCTTGAAAAGCTTATACATCTGAGCTTCGGCGAAAATGTGGACAATATCTGAAAAAATATCCGCAAAATGCGAAAACTAAGTGAAATTCATTGAAAAACGGCTCATATTATGCTATAATGAATAATAATCAACGGCTCAATGCCGCATAAATAATTGAGAGGGTTATATTTATGTTTAATGGTAAAAAAACTGCCGCATTCATCGCAGGTATTCTTATCTGCGCGACTTCTGCAGCTTCTCCTGTTTTCTCATATGCAGAGAATGAATCATATGCTGTTGAGTCCGATACAGAAACATCGCAGGACAATTCAGCCGATGAAGCCGACTATAAAGTAAGCGGCGATTTCAAATATTCGCTTACACCAAGCGGAAATGTATGTATCGAGGACTGCACAAGCACTGCCGAGTCTCTCGTTATCCCTGACACCATTGACGGAAAAAAGGTAACTGACCTGGGAAAAACTGCTCTCGGCAGTGACCATGAGAACAGCCCTTTTGTTTCTGTGACTATTCCTGCTTCTGTTGAATATATCTCAGAAGAAAACCCATTCATGTACTGCACTAAGCTCAAAGAGATAAAGGTAGAGAGCGGAAATGCTGATTTTGTCGCCGAGGACGGAATACTCTACAGCAAGGACAAGACCACTATTTACTGCTATCCATGCTGTAAAGACGGCGATAACTTCGATATTCCCGACGGCGTAAAGGTCATAGGCACTGCCGCTTTCTATGATACAAAAATAATCACTGTAAGCGTTCCCTCTTCTGTTGAAGAGATAGGCGTATTTGCTTTCAGCAATATCCTCAGACTTTCTGCTATAGACCTGAGAAATACTAAGGTCAAGGCTATCAATCCCTATGCCTTTTCTTACTGTACAGCACTGGGCGAAGTGCGTCTGCCAAATACGCTTGAAGCTATCGGCGGCGGCGCTTTTGCAGGCTGTACCTTCCTGAAAGATATTGTT
>SFFP01000113.1 GCA_004556875.1 Ruminococcus flavefaciens | reverse complement strand
CTTTCCATGATCCTCTGCGAGATACGCAAAGAAATCGCAGTTAAGGTGGTCTGCATAATAGCGCGGAAGCTTAGCCTTTATCTGTGCCGCTTCTGCGTCTGTCATATCCTTAAAGTCCTCTCGGAGATACTTCATGCGTATATCCGCAAGTCCATGTGCATTCTGTGCTCTGAAAACATTCATAAATATTCTCCATCATCATGATTTTCATACGTGACTTTCTTCGGTTTTCTTTTCTTATGAAACCATAACCATACTATCAATATGGCTAACAGCATTATTTCGGTTACAGCCGTAAGAATTACAGGAGCATCTTTTCCTTCATAATAAGACGGAACGTAGATCTTTGATCTTGATTTAAATAAAAGCTCTCAGCCTGTATAGTCATCATCATTATTATTTTTATGTTTTCTGTTATTTTCGAAAGTGACTCTGATCGGCTCTCCTCTTTTCTTTGCTCTTATGACAAAGAACACGAATAATACAAATATCGCAAATATCAGCAGAAAAGGACCTGAATCAGTAAGTACATCAAATATCATGACCTTTCGCTTAACATCTTTAAATACCGTATTTTTGTTATAGGCAGGGTCGTACATCATTCCGGGAGCATTACTCGCAATGCGCACCTTAGCTTTTTCGCCGACTTCGTATTTCTTTTTGACCGAGCTTACTTCACCTGCCACAGTATACGTATTGCCGCCGTACTCATACTCATAAACCGGAGTATAAACGATTTCACTTCCGCCATTACCGTTATTTTCAAATCTTTCGCGGTTTTCGATGATAGTTGCTGTCACAGGTATATTATACATTGATGTATCCTGCTTTACCGCACCGCCTACAAAGTCTGAGACAAACGAAAAAGCAAAATACACCATGCCAATCAGCGCCATAAATATAACTGCAATTAATATCAGTATTGTTGCAGAAACACTGCGTGAACGAGTGCCGTCCTCATTCTGCTCGTCTTCATAATAATTATAATCCATAAGCTATCCCCTTATGAGAGCGCAAGAAGCATTTCTCTGATTATCTTGCAGGCAACAGCTGTAGAAACTCCGCTCTGATCGTAAACAGGACTGAGCTCGTTCACGTCACAGCCTACGATATTGAGTTTGCTGCAAACGAGAGTAACAGCCTTTCTCAGCTCGTCAAAGGTAACGCCGCCTGCTTCGGGAGTTCCCGTACCGGGGAATATCGACGGGTCAAGCACATCAAGGTCAAGAGTGAAGTACACATTTTTGCCTTTCAGCTTTTCAACGACTTCTTCAAGACCGTCAAAGCTGAACTTGTGCATTTCTGTATGCTCGTCGGCAAAATAGAATTCCTCGCGGTCGCCGCTTCTGATACCGAACTGGAAGATATGTCCATCACCTACAAGCTCGTGACAGCGCCTTAAAACGCAGGCGTGGGAAAGCTTCTGACCGAGATAGTCATCGCGGAGGTCAGCATGAGCGTCAAAGTTAACGATATAAAGGTCGTTGTACTTACCATTAACAGCCCTAACAGAGCCAAGTGTAACAAGGTGCTCGCCGCCTATCATAAACGGAAGCTTGTCATCGCCAAGTATCTGGTCTGCGCGTGCGGCGATATCGTCAATAGCGCGGTTTGTACTTCCGAAAGGAAGCTCTAAGTCTCCGCTGTCAAAATAGCTGTAGTCAGTCATATCCTTATTCTGATAAGGACTGTATGTCTCAATTCCGAAGCTCTCGTTTCTTATAGCCGACGGAGCAAATCGTGTACCGGGTCTGAAACTTGTAGTGCCGTCAAAACCTGCACCGAAGAGAACTATCTTAGCCTCATCGTATTCTGCATCGCAGGCAATAAAAGTCTGTATATTCTTATTCAACATCTTTAAGAAGCTCCTCTACATAGCACGGAAGAGCGAATGCTCCCGTGTGAAGTCTTGTATTATAGTAACGTGTTTTAAGTCCGAGCATACTCCATTTAGTACCGTTATAATCATTGGTAGGGTGATACTTTTTGGAAGCAAAGCCAAAGAGCCAGTGTCCCGAAGGATATGTGGGGATATGCGCCTGATATACCTTGCTTATGGGGAAGCTCTCAACTATGCGCTTGTGTGAGCGCTGCATAGCGGCTGCATCTTCATCATAGAAAGGACTTTCATGCTGATTGACCATTATACCGTCATCGTGAAGCGCCTTGAAGCAGCTTCCGTAAAACTCCTTTGTGAAAAGTCCCTCACCCGGTCCGAAAGGATCGGTAGAGTCAACGATTATAACGTCATACTTATCGGTACAGCGGCGTATGAACTTTACACCGTCCTCATAATAAACATGAACTCTCGGGTCGTCAAAACGGCAGGCTGTAGTCGGCAGGTACTTTTTGCAAACCTCTACAACAAGCTCGTCAATTTCCACAAGGTCTATATTTTCAACCGAGGGATACCGCGTAAGCTCGCGGACAACGCCGCCGTCGCCTGCACCTATTACAAGTATGTTCTTAGGTTCAGGATGAACAGCCATAGGTACGTGAGTTATCATCTCATGATATATGAATTCGTCCTTTTCTGTAAGCATCATATAGCCGTCAAGAGTGAGAAAGCGTCCGAATTCCTTTGAATCGAAAACATCTATGCGCTGAAATTCGCTGTTGCCGCTGTAAAGCTGGTGATCGACCTTTATCGAAAACTTAACGTTCGGAGTATGCCGCTCCGTAAACCATAATTCCATATTATACCTCCCTTAGATAAAATACGGACCTGCCGTATTATTTCTGAGCTGTTATCCCTTAAACCGATTACAGGGGCAGATACCTGCATCTGCCCGTTAAACACTGAAAATGATCGGGGCAATGCGGGCATTGCCCCCTACAAAGCCGTTATATTATTTTCTGTCAGATGGAGGACCGCCTGCAGGAGGACCTGCTGCGCCGTTCTTCTTCACTACCAGCTTAATGAATATCGGTGAAACGATGAATATTATTATGTATGCAACGATAAAGCAAAGAATAAGCGACTTTACAAACATTACTCCGAATGGTGGGAGCTGTGCATGGCCGTTGCTTGCCTTCATAGCCATTTTGCGTACAAGGGCAATCATTGCAAGTGTGATGACAGGTGTATAGATAAGATCTGAAGCGAGAGCTGAAACGAGTCGTGAAGGGATACTGTGTTCCTGCAGACCGAAGGCTTTATTCAATCCGTCCTCTACCTTTTTCATAGGAACGATCATGCCTATGATAAGGCTGATGATAAAGCTTACAACAAAGGTAATGATAAAAGGCATAAGCTTGAAGCCGTCCTTTGATGTAAGGTTTCCTGTGAGCGAGAGACAGAAGCTGAGTGTCACTGCCATAAGAATACTGATCTGCAATCCGATTTTTTTCATGTTCATTTTTAATATCCTTCCTTGAATGAATGATTTATATAAAACTGCTTCCGCCTCTGCGGTATGCATTTCATATCGTTTTTAAATATCAAGCACGTTAAGTCTTTCAATGTTAATGTCTTCTGTACCTGTCATCTGACAGCCTTTTTCCTTGGCATACTTTATATACTCTATTATCTCCTGAGTGATAAGCTCACCGGGGGCAAGTATAGGTATGCCCGGAGGATAGCACATTACGAATTCACTGCAAACCTCTCCTGCTGTCTCTTCAAGGGGAAGTGAGCGCTTATTCGCATAAAAGGCTTTTCGCGGAGTTTCAGCAACTACAGGACTGATATACTCCTGTGTAAGCATATTCGCCTCGCTTTTGCCGAAGCGGCGTTTTATCTCAGCAAGAGCACTGATAAGGCGCTCGATATCGCGTTTTCTGTCGCCTACCGAGATGTAAGCGAGGACATTTCCGATATCTCCGAATTCTATCTGTATATCGTACTCATCGCGGAGAAGGTCATAGACCTCGATACCTGCAAGTCCTATAGGCAATGTATAAATGCTGAGCTTTGAAACATCGAAATCATAGATGCTGTCGCCGTTGATAAGCTCTCGTGAATAAGCGTAATAGCCGCCTATCACGTTTATTTCGGAACGCGCATACTCAGCCATTTCAACAGTCTGAGCGAATATCTCGCGTCCGCTGAGAGCAAGTCTCTTTCGCGAGATATCAAGGCTTGAAAGCAGCAGATACGATGCACTTGTGGTCTGTGTAAGATTTATTACCTGACGCATATAGTCGGAATTGATATTCTTTCCCATTAGCAGGAACGAGCTTTGAGTAAGGCTTCCGCCCGACTTGTGCATACTTACCGAAGCGCAGTCTGCACCTGCCGCCATAGCTGTAAGAGGAAAATTCTCACCGAAGTAGAAATGCGTACCGTGAGCCTCGTCCACCAAAACAAGCATACCGTGAGCATGAGCAAGCTCTGTTATTTTTTTCAGGTCTGAGCATATGCCGTAATAGGTAGGATTATTTACCATGATAGCCTTGGCATCGGGATTTTCAAGGATAGCCTGCTCCACCTGAGCCACCGACATTCCGAGAGCAATGCCAAGCTTGTGATTGACATCAGGATTAACATATACAGGTACAGCGCCCGTGAGTATGATAGCGTTTATCGCGCTTCTGTGGACATTTCGCGGCATGATTATCTTGTCGCCCTCTTTGCAGGCATACATTATCATGCTCTGCACAGCCGAGGTAGTACCGCCCACCATGAAAAAGGCATTTGCCGCACCAAAAGCTTCTGCCGCCAGCATTTCCGCATCCTTGATAACGGATACGGGGTGACAGAGATTATCCAGCGGCTTCATAGAGTTAACGTCCACATTCATGCAGTCCTCACCGAGAAATTCGGTAAGCTCCATATTTCCTCTGCCCCTTTTGTGACCGGGGACATCGAATGGAACGACTCTCATACGTCTGAATTTTCTCAGCGCCTCATATATGGGAGCATTTACCTGCGAGAGCTCAGCCATTTCCAAACACATTCCTTCCGCTGAAAATTTCTATCATCTCCCGCTGGAGCGCATTGGTTATCTCAAGTCTGCGCCGCGGCGGAAGCTCGTTCACATCTGTATTGAACAGGTAATTCTGCAAGTCAAGCTCTTTTATGAGCATTTTTGTGTGGAACATATTTGCCTGATAGACATTTATATCCACAGCGTCGTATTTATCAAGTATCTTTGCATCGATATAATTCTGAATAGAGGTTATATCGTGGTCGATAAACAGCTTTTCGCCGTCAAGATTTCGTGTAAATCCTCTTACTCGGTAGTCCATAGTTATAATATCCGAGTCAAAGCTTCCGATGAGATAGTCAAGAGCTGTAAGCGGAGTTATCTTTCCGCAGGTAGCAACGTCTATATCCACACGGAATGTAGCAATAGAGGTATCGGGATGAAACTCGGGATAGGTATGAACAGTTACATGGCTCTTATCAAGGTGAGCCACGGTTTCCGTACCGCCCACAGGTATCATGGTATCATCAGCAATAAGGAAAGTTGCCGATGCGCCCTGAGGGTCATAGTCCTGACGGGAAACGCTGAGCACCTGTGCTCCTATCATCTCGGTAACATGAGTCATGATATCGGTTATACGCTCAGAGTTGTACTGCTCGTCAACATAGGCGATATACTCCTGCTGAGAGCGTGCCGTCTTGGCATAACAGACATCATATATGTTAAAACTAAGAGATTTCGTAAGATTATTGAACCCATAAAGTTTCAGTTTATTCTCCATAAAACCACACCTTCAAACAAAAAATGCACACAAAAGACCTTATCAGCCATTGTGTGCATGAAATATCATTGCGGTGCGCAGAAACTTCATTGACGGTTTCAGAGTCTATAGAAGCAAGTACTACCTTTTACTACTCTTATTGACCTTTCACAAGCTGATGAGAACTTATAAAAACTTTATCGACGCACAGTCGAATCAATAAGGCAACAGAAGTTGCCAGCCGAAAACTCGGCGGTCGGCATTTGACCCGGCTGTCCGCATGGCCTCGACTCCGAAACGGAGTGGTCAATAGTCTTGCTCTGAAACCGAAGCTTCTTTTGCAATTCACTATATTTTAGCATATTTCGCTATTTTTGTCAATACTTGCCTGCAATTTTATTACCTGAAAAAGCACAGGAAACCATCGCCTTAAAGCCATGCTTTTTGTGATGTTTTACAAATGTTCTTCAGAATGTCCTCTTCATCTTACGTCTTGTCTTATCCTCATACATTTTTTCATCAGCAATACCGATATATCCGTCAAGCCCCGTATCCTCATGAGGTATACCGCAGTAAGCGCCGAGGCTCGCACTGACTTTGTAAGGCTTGCCCGATGAAGCATTGTATCTTTTGAAGTAATCATGGATATGGTCGAAATACCTGTCGATACAGCCGCTCTCATAATCTCCGCAGCCTATTATGATATACTCATCTCCGCCGAGCCTCGCACACACCTCATTCATCTCACAGCATGAGTTAAGAGCATTAGCTGCAATTGTTATGGCGTTGTCACCTTCGATATGTCCGTAGGTATCATTTTAAGCC
>SFFP01000002.1 GCA_004556875.1 Ruminococcus flavefaciens | reverse complement strand
CTGTACTTCATAGTCGTTTTCCCTTTCCGGTTTTATTATTTTTATTCTACCAGATTTTTGGGTGTTTGTCGACTGCTCTTTCAGTATAACACTTCAAATTTCCGCCCGTTTACAGCACCTTATTTTTTTGCAATTTCACAACATTTCAGCACCTCACATTTTTCAACTTTAAAAACCCTGTTTTTTCGTGATTTTGACAACTGTCCAAATGATTGACAGACCAACAGCTATGTGGTATACTAAAGTAAAAAAAATATATGAGGAGATATGAATTATGAAAGAAGCTTTACTTATAATCGACGTACAAAACGACTACTTCGAAGGAGGCGCCTGCGAGCTTCATAACGCCCGCGAGGCTGAAAGCCACATCGCTGACCTGATACAGGAGAGCCGCAAACTTGGCCGTCATATTATTTACATCAAGCACATCAATCAGCTGGATGACGACTTTTTTGTCGAGGGGACATACGGCTGTGAGATATCTGACAGGATAAAGCCTCTGCCAACCGATACTGTTATAGTAAAATACTGCCCTAACAGCTTCCTCGGTACAGAGCTCAACGACTGCCTGCGCAGTCTCGGTGTTGAGAAGCTCATCGTGTGCGGCATGATGACACATATGTGCGTTGACACAACCGTCCGCGCCGCTATGGACCACGGCTATGACGTTACTCTCGTTGCAAATGCCTGCGCAACTATGGACCTTACCATAAACGGCGAGACTATTCCTGCTGAAACTGTTCAGAAGACATACATTGCTTCACTTGCAGGTATTTTTGCAAAAATAGTGTAAAAACTGATATAATGCAGTACCATGATAAGGAAAGGTAAATTACCATGAAAGTCGCTTTTTTCGACACAAAGCCATATGATACTCCTTCATTCGAGAAATTCGGTAAGGAAAACCATATCTGTTTCAAGTTCTATGAGACTAAGCTCAACGAGGACACTGCTGAGCTTGCAAAGGGCTGTGAAGCCGCCTGCGTATTCGTAAACGACACGGTAAATGCCGCTGTCATAGATAAGCTCTGTGAGCTCGGAGTAAAGATACTTGCGCTCCGATGTGCAGGCTACAACAACGTTGATATCAAGTACGCAAAGGGCAAACTGAGAGTTGTAAGCGTTCCTGCTTACTCACCCTATGCAGTCGCAGAACACGCAATGGCCCTGCTCCTCACATCTATCCGCCGCGTTCACAAAGCCTATATCCGCACAAGAGACCATAACTTCTCGCTAAACGGACTTACAGGCTTTGACCTTCACGGCAAGACCGTAGGTGTTGTGGGTACAGGTAAGATAGGACGCATATTCATCAATATCTGCCGCGGCTTCGGTATGAACGTCATTGCCTATGACAAGTTCCCTGCCAAAGACAGCGATATCGAGTATGTTGAGCTTGACGAGCTTTTCAGCAGAAGTGATATCATCTCATTCCACTGTCCGCTGACAGAAGAAACTTACCACCTTATAGACGATAAGTCCGTGGAAAAGCTGAAAAAAGGCGTAGTTATAATAAATACCTCGCGAGGCGCTCTCATTGATGCAGAAGCGCTCCTCGAAGGCATAAAGGCTCGTAAGATAGGCGCGGCTTGTCTCGATGTATACGAGGAAGAAGCTGACGTTTTCTTCCAGGACTTCTCAGGTCACATCATCGCAGACGATACCCTTGCACGTCTTATCTCAATGCCTAATGTTATCGTTACCTCACATCAGGCTTTCCTCACCGAGGAAGCTCTCAGCAATATCGCTGAAACTACCGTCAGCAACATCATCGCCTGCCATAAGGGCGAAGAGTGTGCTAACGAACTACACATATAAGGAAGCGTTTGCCATGCTTACAGGAAAAACCGTTTTACTCGGAGTTACAGGCTCTATTGCCGTATACAAGATATGCAATCTTGCACGTATGCTCACAAAGCTCGGTGCAGATGTCCATGTTGCTATGACTCCGAATTCACTCAACTTTGTTCATCCGCTCACATTTGAGACTCTTACTCAGCACAAGTGCCTTATAGACACCTTCGACCGCAACTTTGAATACAGCGTAGAACACGTTTCTATTGCCAAGAAAGCCGATGTTGTCATGATAGCACCTGCTTCTGCTAACATTATCGGCAAGATAGCAAACGGTATTGCCGATGATATGCTGACGACTACTGTTATGGCTTGCACCTGCAAAAAGATAATCGCACCTGCAATGAACCATAATATGTTCCATAATCCGATAGTTCAGGATAATATCGAAAAGCTGAAGAAGTTCGGCTATGAGATAGTCGAGCCTGTAAGAGGTATGCTCGCAAACCGCGATATCGGTGACGGAAAGCTCCCCGACGAGGAGACTCTCCTTGAATACATCGTCCGCGAAGCCGCTTTTGAAAAAGACCTCGCAGGCAAGCGCGTACTCGTTACCGCAGGCGCTACCCGTGAGAGTATCGACCCCGTAAGGTTTATCACCAACCATTCAAGCGGAAAAATGGGCTTTGCCCTTGCAAGAGCCGCTATGCTCCGCGGTGCAGATGTTACCGTAGTTGCGGCACACACTGATGTAGAGCCGCCAATGTTCGTGAATGTTGTTCCTGTAAAGTCCGCAGAGGATATGTTCAACGCAGTAAAAGAACGCCTTGACGAGACTGATATCGTTATAAAAGCCGCCGCAGTTGCAGATTATACTCCTGTGACTACTGCCGACAGCAAGATAAAGAAGTCAGACGATGATATGAGCATAGCTCTAAAACGCACCACTGATATCCTCAAATATATCGGTGAAAACCGCCGTGACGGACAGGTAATATGCGGCTTCTCTATGGAGACCGACAACGTTATCGAGAATTCACGAAAAAAGCTTACCAAGAAAAACTGCGATATGATATGCGCTAACTCTATCAGAAGCGCAGGTGCAGGCTTCGGCACTGATACCAATATCATCACCATGATAACTAAGGACGGCGACGAGGAAATGGAGCTTATGTCCAAATTTGATGCCGCAAATATAATACTTTCAAAGCTGAAAAGCTTAGCTGATAAAAAGTAAAAGCAAAGGGGACGATGTCATCATCGCCCCCCTTTTTTATGCTCAAAGAAAAAAACGCCCCGAAGTTTTCCGCTTCGGGGCATTGTGCTTTATCTGTTTTTATTACGAAGCTTTCTTTTCGTACTCCTCGTAATATTTTTTCATTTCATCAACGAATTCGTTAAATTCGTCCTCAGTCATGAAGTCCTTATAGTCCTCATACTTGTACATATCAGGGTCAAACTCAAAATCTGCGCTTGATGAACCGCCGATGATATCCTCGTCGTCATCGTCCCAGTCGAAATCTTCATCATCGTCCCAATCGAAGTCTTCATCGTCGTCAAAGTCAAAATCATCATCGTCCCATGACGAGCCGCTTCCGCTTCCGTAAATGTCGTCCTCAACGCTTTCTGCGACTCTTTCAGCCATTTCCTTATCAAAGCCGATCTTTTCAAGTCTTGACTTGATGAACTCGCTGATCTCATCGCTTGTAACGTAATCATCGAAATCAAAATCGTTAAGCTCTTCAACATCTACCATAACAGCATCGCTCTTATCAGGGATATCAACGTCAACGCCGTAGTTTACAGAATACTTTATTCCGATATTGCCGTAATCCTCACCATCAGCGCGGATAGTAAAGTTTACATCCTGTTCCTTGCCGTCTGAGCTGAGAACGATGTCGATAGGATCTGTCTCAGGAATATTTATAGCAACAGTACCGTTTACATAGCACTTTTCCTCGTTTACGATCTCAAAGTCGTCAAACTTTACAACTGCTTCATTTTCAACGTCCTCATCATCTTTGTATGAGTATTCGGTGTAGTTTATTGTAATATCTCCGCTGTACTTCTTGCCGTTTTCCTCAGCTGTGAGCTTTACAGATAAAGGAACTTCGCCTTCATCATCAGTAACCTTAATTTCGCCTCTGATGCTGTCGCCGTCCTTACCGATGACCATATATGTCTGCTCATCGTCAACGTCAATGCCGAGACCGCGGATAGTACCTGTAGCGTCGATATATGTATCTATAGCGATAACAGTATCCTTATCATAGTCATTTTCGTCAAGATCTTCCTTGACATCATCTATCTCAGACTGGATATCGTCCTCATAGTCCTCATCATCGACTACCTTGAGCTTATCAACAACGATACCCCTGATAATATCATCTTTCTTCAGTTCCTTGAGGAATTCAAGCTCAAGCTTGTCAAGATCCTTGTCGTTGAGTTCAACAGTAGCAACTGTATAGTTTACGGAAATATCGCAGATGTCTATTTCCTCTTTCTTTTCAAGCTGAACATCGCTTACAAAGCTTGACCATACGCCTGCATACTTGTTTACTTCCTCTTCAAGCTCCTCAGGTGAAAGGAAGGAAGCAGGATCTTTCATTATATCCCTGAACATATTTACAGACTCTGAACCGATCATGTCCTCAACACTTGAAAGTTCAGTGCCGATCCACTTTTCTTTAAGCTCAGGAACGCGGAAGAAATAGTCCATTGCGTCTGTATCCATTACAGCATCAAGGCTTACAATGCGGTCATCATCAAGATCAATTCCGAAATTAGAGTTTACCTTGCCGCTCTTGCTCTTGACATTTCCTGAGACAGAGAACTTATTGATATTCTTGATAACATCGCTGATTTTTTGGGTTCCATCGCTGTCAGCATCGCCGAACATCTCATCGATAATCATATCCTTGACATTGTCATTTGCCTCATAATATACAGAGAAATCGATGTCTGCGCCCTTTTTATAGTTATCGAGTCTCTTCTTATAGTTTTCGCTGAGTATCTCACCGAGGCTCTCTGAGTTTTTCTCAGTTACCCATGCGTAATGCTTTTCAGGCTTGCTCATTCTGAGCTTTACCTGATTTTTAACTGTATCAGACAGACCGTAAGCCGCAGCACTGCCGCCTACGACAACAGCAGCAGAAATACCCCCGATAAGCGCTGCTTTTTTGCCCTTGCTCTTTTTGGTTACATTCTCAACGCCCGAAGCGCTCATAGCTGCATCGAACTGAGAATTGTCGAAGCCATTATTCTGATCATTTTTAAACATACTGATCCCCTCCATAGAAATATCATTAAGAAGCCTCAGACTCCTTAATGATAATATTATCACAAACATTTTCAAAAGTCAATATTTCTTCCGTTTTGTATTCATGCTGTAATAAATTTATCACGAATAATTCATAAATATCCGCCAATAATACTATTGTCCCTTCGGACGATATAATATATATTGGAGATGTTATCATGGAAGAAATGAAGAAAAACAAGAGCATAAAATGTGATGTATCACAATGCCGCCACAACCTTGTCTCAGAGAATTACTGTTCTCTTGACTGCATTTCGGTGGGAACACACGAAGATGATCCCACAGTTCCCGAATGTACCGACTGCAACTCTTTCGTAAAGCGCTCAGGCTGCTGTCAGTGAAAAAAAGGTAAAAAAATAAGCAGTTCCACTATAAGGAACTGCTTACGCTTTTTTGATTACTCAGCGTTTGGAGCGCCAACAGGACATACGCCTGCACAAGCACCGCACTCAACGCAAGCGTCTGCATCGATAACGTACTTGCCGTCACCCTCAGAGATAGCGCCTACAGGGCACTCTCCAGCGCAAGCGCCGCAGCTTACACAATCATCAGAAATAATATATGCCATATACATACACCTCCGTGGTTATTCGGGGAGCTTGCCTGCTCCACGTTAATTACATTTTACCATATCCATGTGAAAAATCAAGGGTTTTTTGTTAGCATCCACTTACATTTACACCTGTCAAACCTCTATAAATCGCGAAATAATAGCCTGAGAGTCAGTCTCTCAGGCTATTTGTTAAAAATCATTATTTTTTCTTTGCCATTTTCTTCTGTGCCTTTTTCTCCTTATCGGTGATAATTTCGGCACAGGCTGCACCTGCTATTGTCCAGAAGACAGGTGCATAAGGGATACTGCTGCAGCCTATGAGGAATATCAGTACGCCGCACAGTGTCAGTGCAAATACCGTAAACGCCTCAGAGGTCTTTCTCTTGCGGTAAGACTTATAGCCAAGCACGACAGCAGCGATAAGTGCAGCTATCAAAGCAATAGCCGAAGGCACACCTCTTGTGGCAGCTACATAAAGATATTCATTGTATACCTTATCGAATGCACCTAAATTATCTTTGCTTATTATAAAGTCCGCAAGTGTCATATTCTCAGGTATATCTTTTTCAAAATTGAGCAGAGCGAGAACAAGCTGTTCAGGACCTGTTCCGAAAGCAGGATTGACCTTTATGACCTCTATGCTCTTCTTGTTGAGATAGGAATACACATCAAAGGTATCATCTATATCCACTTCTTTAGGGTCATACATAGACGATGCAGATGCTCTTCTGTAAGAGTCTGTCCACCAGAGTATTCTTCCGTCATAAAGTCTGTACGAATTGATATTGCCTATTACGCCGCTGAATACGATAGCTATTGCAGCTGCGGCAGATATAAGGCTTACAGGCAGACATACAAGGCGCTTTTTCGGAGCTTTCAATGCAAATACTGCAGCAGCAGCTATAATTAATGCAAGTGCAAGTCCGCAGAATCCGATGAAGGAATAGGTGAACATCATAACAAATGAGAACAGTACAGCAGCGCATATGAACACTGTCCTGCGCATTTTGCTCTCAGATGTAACAAAGCCAACAAGTGCCGCAGTAAGTGAAAGCGTAAGCACCATAGCAAGGAACAGCGGAGATGTTGAAAGTCCTGAAGCAGCATTTATCTGGTCATCAAGTGCAAGTCTGTAATGAGTCAGCTTCTCTGCAAAGACCTGTATAACAGCAACGATACTGTTGATAATTCCCACGGCAACAACGCCGTCAAGGATAGTCCTTACAGCCGTTTCTTTCTTCAGCGCCGCAGCTGAAACAAAGAAGCAGAAATAAAAGATCACAGCAAGAAGTCCCTCTCCTCTTTCGGGATATCCGTAAAACGAGATCGTAATATCGCAGCCTTTTATAAGGGATATAACTCCCCACAGCACCATGATGCCCATAGCACATACAGGTACTGCGCTCCATTTGCCGATAAACTTTTTGATAAGACCTATCAGCGCGATTATCATAGCTATAACGCCGCCGACTAAAAGTCCGCCTGCCGAAGCAGTATAGCTTATCTTATCCGTTATCTCAGGTGCAAGGGTGAAAAGAGGAGTCATCAGCATTGCCGCAAAAAGTCCTCTTGAAGCCAGTTTTGAATACTGTTCCTCAGTCATATTGAGAATAAAGTTTGATTTATCAGATGATTTAAATAATGTTTTTGCCATGTTTTGATTCTTTCCTTCCTGCAGTTTATGCAGATTTAATTTTTAGGAGCAACAGTTACAGTATAGCTGTTTCCGTTTTTCTTTCCTACAGTTATTGTAAGACCTGTGTCCACAGTCTGTCCGCCGTTCTGGTCATACCACTTGAAGCCGCTGATATTTCCGTTTACCACAGAGCCTTCTTTGAGAAGATTATCCTTGTCTCCGTCATCCACAAGCCTTATGAAGCGTCTTCCCTCATTTTTATTTGTATAATCATCATTTCCGCTTTCATACAGGAAGTATTTGCGCCAGCCGTCATCGGCTTCCGTAGCGTCGATATGATGAATTCTCACACCGCTTCCAGTAGGTCTCCACCAGAAATGGCTCTTGACCTGAGCGTTATTAGCCTCAAGTGTGCTATACTCAAGTATGAAGTATTCCGACTTATATTCGCTGTTAAGGTCGTTATACGGGATTATCAGGCAGTTTCCGTCGTCGGTCTGTCCGTTGGTAAGGGTAAAGGTCTGTGTGCCCTTTGAACGGTCATAGACCTGTATCTGGTCTTCTCTGTACCAGCCGAGCATGAGCTTTGAAACTGCGCTGAAGTCAGAGTAAGCCTCGTCCATAAGGTCATAGCCTGCCGAGCCGTGCATACCCTCAAAGTCCTCAACGTCATAGAGGTAATAGTCGGGAAGTCCCATACAGTGACCCATTTCGTGGAGATAGGTTGACGTAAAGTTTGAATAGCTGCTGTCAGACTCTATAGCGGCATTGCCTGTAATTACGTGGCCAACAGACATACCGTCAAATCTTGACCAGTAGCTTCCGCCGAAAGCGCCTGCGCAGGGCCACCATTCATTCTCGTCCGCTCCGCTCGGAACGCAGAACAGCATAGCATCAACTATCCTGTCGCCGTCAGCATCAAACTTGGTGTAATCTATCTGGCTGTCCATATTCTTGATGACTTCCGTAGTAAAGTCAGCTTTAAAGACATCGCCCTCATAGGTTTTAATGCTGTTCTTGCAGGTATATCTGTAAGCCTTGCCCTGCAGGTTCATAGTGCCCTTTGAAGCTCTTGAATAGAAAGCAGACATACTCTCAAACGGATACATCTTGTTATCTTTATTCTCGCCGCCAAAGGCAATTTCCTCAATGCGGTCCGTAGACGGCTCAAAGTCGAACTTACAGTCAGGGAAATCCACATAGAAGATTATGAGGTTTGCATCGCCCTGTGACGGAAGAGTTCCGTACATATCATAGATAGGTGCAGGTATAAAGTCCTTCTTTGGCGGAGCTGTAGTAGTTGTTGTCGTAGTAGAAGTGGTAGTTGTAGTTGTAGTAGTCGTCGTTGTGGTGGTAGTAGTTGTGGTGGTAGCATCAGGTACCCACTCGACTATTTTTTCTTTATAGTTAGTGCTGATAACGCCCTTTCTCAGCATCACAAGGTCATGGATATCGACTGCTCCGTCAAGGTTTACGTCAGCCTTCTGGACAGTTCCGCCGCTTATAACGGCATCTTTCCTCACACCGCTTGTGTTTTCGATGTAAAGCTTCTGAGAGGCAGAAACGCTGTACACACTTTTTGAGCTTAAACCTTCCTTGCCCGCAAGGTGCTTTGAGAGCACCACAAGGTCCGCAACGCTGACTCCTCCGTCATTATTAAGGTCGCCAAGCATACCGACCTGTTTCCATGCAGCTCCCGCGCCTATCGGGAATACCGCAGCTGCTGCAAGTGCTGCTGCAGCAAGCGATGTCAGTGCTTTGAAAAATGAAGTCTTTTTCATTATAAAGCCCCCTTTTCGTTTGAAAAGACTATTTCATTCTGAAGGCACAGGGAACAATTCACGATGTCTCCACAGTGAAATAAAAAGGCTGTCGAGCATAATGCCCGACAGCCGAACGTTCTGCGTTCACTAATGACCGTAATTCTGCATTATTTAGCGAAATCAGAAACTCTGCTCTCACGTATGAGATTGACTTTGATCTGTCCCGGATAGTCCATTTCAGACTCGATCTGCTGAGCGATCTGTCTTGCAACAAGAACCATCTTTTCATCATTGATGATCTCAGGGATGACCATGATCCTGACTTCACGTCCTGCCTGTACAGCAAAGCACTTTTCAACGCCCTCATAGGAGTTGCATATCTCCTCAAGCTTCTGAAGACGCTTGATATAGCTTTCATAATTTTCGCTTCTTGCGGCAGGTCTTGCAGCGGAGATAGCGTCGGCTGCCTGAACTATGCAGGCAATAACTGTTCTTGGCTCAACATCGTTGTGATGAGCTTCAACAGCGTGGATAATAACAGGATTTTCGTTGTATTTTTTACAAACATCAACGCCTATCTGAACGTGTGAACCCTCGATCTCGGAAGTAAGAGCCTTACCGATATCGTGAAGCAGTCCTGCACGTCTTGCCATATTTGCGTCAACACCCAGCTCTGAAGCAAGAACTCCACAGAGCTTGGCGACCTCGATGGAATGATCGAGGACATTCTGTCTGTAGCTTGTACGGAATTTCAGTCGTCCGATAAGCTTTATAAGCTCATGGTTAAGACCGTGTACATTGGTCTCGATAACAGCGCGCTCACCTTCCTGCTTGATGCGGTACTCTACCTCACGCTTAGCCTTTTCGACCATTTCCTCAATACGTGTCGGGTGGATCCTTCCGTCAGCGATAAGCTTTTCGAGAGCGATCCTTGCAACCTCACGTCTGATCTGGTCAAAGCAGGATATAGTGATAGCCTCAGGTGTATCGTCGATAATAAGATCAACACCTGTCAGAGTTTCAAGGGTCCTGATATTACGGCCCTCACGACCGATTATACGACCCTTCATCTCATCATTCGGAAGCGGAACTACAGAAACAGCAGCCTCTGATACCTGATCTGCAGCGACCTTAGCGATAGCCAGTGAGATATAGCTTCTTGCCTTCTCCTGACATTCGTCCTTGATCTGCTGTTCATAGGCAGCGATCTTGACAGCCTTTTCGTGTACAAGATCGTCCTCGAGCTTGGAAATGATATACTCCTTAGCCTGATCCTTTGTAAATTCGGAAATACGCTCAAGGATATCCATCTGGCTCTTCTTGATCGAGTCAGCCTCTTTCAGCTTCTCATCAGCAGTTTTTATCTTCTGATTGAGAGTTTCCTCCTTTTTCTCAAGGTTATCAGTTTTCTTGTCTAAGTTTTCCTCTTTCTGCTGCATACGTCTTTCCTGACGTGACAGCTCTGCTCTGCGATCCTTGATCTCCTTATCCGCTTCTGTGCGGAGCTTATGTATCTCGTCCTTAGCTTCGATGAGAGCGCTTTTCTTCTTATTATCTGCGTCCTTTTCAGCATCGTCGATGATTCGCTCAGCCTGCTGTTCAGCAGAGCCTACAATTGCTTCTGCGTCGCGCTTACGCTGTTCAACACCTGCTGCTACACCCTTTTTGTAGAACAGAGCATACCCCACGCCAACGCCTGCCGCAAGAGCAGCAACGATAAGGACAATAGCGATGATCAAATCCATACAGTGCATTACCTCCTTTTTGTAAATAATTAATCAAAAGTTTGTATCATTAATTTATTATTACTGAAAGGCGGTAAATGCCGCTTATTTTATTCATTTATAAATATATAGATCAAGAGCCGATCCCCCATAGGATCCGACCCGCAAAAAATAGACGGACGTTCCGTCCAAAATTTGTTTCCTTTATCATATTCACACCGCAGAAACTGTATATATATCGTCATTTGCGGATAATGATGTAAAACAAAGCTGCATATACTGCCAAAGTAATATTATGCAAATAAATACAACATAATTATTATATAATATTTTGGCCGTTCTGTCAATAGATTTTTTGTGAAGAGTGGTCAATGGAAAGATTTTTCGTTATCAGCCGAGGACTGACAAATAAAAAAAGGGCGGATAGACCGCCCTCTGAAATTATTTCATATCACTTACAAGCTTTGCAAAGCGCTCCATAGCTTCGATAGTACGCTGTCTGTCGCCGAAAGCGGTAAGTCTGAACCAGCCCTCGCCGTTCTTTCCGAAGCCTGCACCGGGAGTTCCCACAACCGCTATCTTTTCAAGCATGAGGTCGAAGAAATCCCAGCTCTTCATATCATTGGGGCACTTGAACCAGATATACGGCGAATTTACGCCGCCTGTAAACTTAACGCCCAGCTTTGTCATAGTATCCGAGATGATACGTGCATTCTCCTGATAATAGGTGATATTCTCACGTACCTGCTTCTGTCCCTCATCGGTGAAAACAGCCGCCGCCGCACACTGTACGGGATAGGAAACGCCGTTGAACTTGCTTCCCTGTCGTCTGCCCCATATCTGTGCGAGAGATACCTCAGTGCCGTCGCTCGCTGTGACCTTCAGTGCATCGGGAATTACCGTATATCCGCATCTCAAGCCAGTAAAGCCTGCGGTCTTTGAAAGCGAGCACATCTCGATACAGCACTCCTTAGCGCCCTCGATACAGAAAATGCTTCTCGGCACATCAGGGTCAGTGATAAAGGCTTCATAAGCCGAATCATAGATGATAACTGCATTATTCTTCTTTGCATAGCCTATCCACTCCTCAAGCTGTGAGCGTGTATAGACCGAACCTGTGGGATTATTCGGCGAGCAGAGGTAAATAATGTCTGCGTGTACCGAATTATCGGGCATTGCCGCAAATCCGTTGCTCTCATTCGAGTCGGCATAGATTATCTTTCTGCCGCTCATAAGGTTAGAGTCAACATAAACAGGGTAAGCAGGGTCAGTGACAAGGATAGTATTGTCATTGCCGAAGATATCCACGATATTTCCGCAGTCCGACTTTGCGCCGTCATTTATCCTTATCTCATCGGGAGCAACATCTGCTCCCATGCTTTTGTAATAGCGTGAAACAGCCTCGCGCAGGAAATCATAGCCTGCACCGCTGTCCTCATAGCCTTTGAATGTCTCTTTCACGCCCATTTCGTCACAGCCCTTTTTCATGGCTTCGATGACTACAGGAGCGATAGGGAGCGTAACATCGCCGATACCCATTCTTATGATATCAGCCTCGGGGTGCATCTCCCTGAAAGCGGCTATTTTCTTGGCTATATTTATAAAAAGGTAATTCTTCTCAAGTCTGAGAAAGTTTTCGTTTATCTGCGGCATACAACATTCTCCTTTGCTTTTTCAATGAATTCATCAGAAACATTTCCCTCAAAAACGTACTCGGCAGGACCTGTCATAAGCACAGTTCCGTCCGATCTATAGATAATGCGCAGGTCTCCGCCCCGCAGATGAACGAGTATCTCCTCATCGTGTCTGCAAATGCCGTTGAGCACAGCCGCAACTACTGTGGCGCAGGTGCCTGTACCGCAGGCGAAGGTCTCGCCGCTTCCGCGCTCCCATACGCGCATATTGAGAGTGTGGTCGTCAATGACCTCAGCAAACTCCGTATTCACGCGGTTTGGGAAGAGCTCATGGTTCTCGAAATGAGGACCTATCTTTTCAAGGTCAAGCTCCGCAACACCCTCTGTGAAGATAACTGCGTGGGGATTACCCATAGAAACACAGGTGATATCCCATGTTCTGCCGCAGACCTCAACAGGCTGTGAAACAAAGCGTTCAAGGTCACTTTTTACAGGGATATCCTTAGGTACGAGCACAGCCTTGCCCATATCCACTGTGACCATGTCAACTTTGCCGTTTTTAAGGTAAAGCGTAAGGTATTTTATGCCTGAATTTGTCTCAAGTGTAATGTCAGTCTTGTGGGTAAGCCCCATATCATAGACGTATTTTCCGATACAGCGCGTAGCATTGCCGCACATCATAGCTTCAGAGCCGTCCGCATTGAATATCCTCATGCGGAAATCAGCCTTATCCGAGGGCATGATGAGCACAAGACCGTCGCCGCCTACGCCTTTGTGTCTGTCGCTGAGGACTGCCGATACCTTTTCAGGCTCATTTACAGTCTCCTCAAAGCAGTTCACATAGATATAGTCGTTGCCTATCCCATGCATTTTTGAAAACTTCATAATATTGCTCCCATCACGGTGACTCACGGGAGAGAGCAGTAAAGCGACGGCAATTCGCGGCAAATGTGCTGCTAACTCACATTTCCCTGCCGACACATATATTATATACTAACAAGATAGGCATTGTCAATAGCCATGAAACAAAAATTCCCGACACGAAGACCTCTCATGTCGGGATAAACAGTTATTTCTCTTTTTTCTTTTTGGCATATATCACAAATGATACGGCGCATAACAGTGCAAAAACACCAACAGACACAGGACCTATGCTCTGCTCCGTCATAAGGGTAAAATTCCACAGCATGAAAAATACTCCCGTGATGAGCTTCAGCTTGTCTGTCAGTGAAACAAGCGGCTGTTTATCGGCTTTTGCGGCTCTCACGGATATCATCTCAAGGACTGTGAGAAGTACAATTCCCATTATCTGCGGTATCAGCAGGAATGCTCTGTCATAATAGGCATCAAAGTTTCCGAAAAAGACCTTTCCGTAATACTCAGGGTCGCCGTAAAGCTTATCGTCCGAGGGATATCGCCCCCATGTCTCGGCAAGCATCGCCACGCTTCCTGCGGTCAGAAGCCACGGTATAAGCCTGCAAAGCCTGTGACCTACTCCCGACGAAGCAGTTTTTTTCTCCTTCAGCCTGTGGATACTACAGGTCATTATCTGCGAAATAACGCCAATTACCGCGGTAACTGCTATCAGAAGCGCTGCCAGTCTTGCAAAAGACAAGTCAAGGGGTATCTGCAAAGCCACACATCGTGACCAGTTCCCGAAAAACAGGCTCACAAGCAGAGCAATGCAGTCAAGTGTGAGACTCAGCTCCGCCTTGAAGTGTTCCTCGCCCTTTTCGGTTATCCTCATTCCTGTTTTTTTGCGTCCGATGAGAAATACCGCAAACCACAGACCTGCTGTGATAATTCCGCCTGCGATATGAGGGTAAAAGCCGTAAAACTTCGACGCGGTCACATCAAAATTACCGCCGCCGTCAAAATGCACCCCTATCTCCGCAGGGTAAGTCCCCCACTTGAAAAGATAAAAAACCAGACTTGCCGCAAGTATCAGCGCACTCACCGCAAACATCACACGGTTTATCACCTTTATTTTTCCGTTCAGCAAGTTTTCCCCTTTCCAACAGAAAAACCGCAGTATTCCGACCATAGCAGGACTTAACTGCGGCTTTGTATTCTTAATTATCTGTAGATATCTTACTTTTTATCAGGCTCAGGCTCTATAACAGGAGCGTCAACAGCGTTCTTTCTTACGCTGGCAATGCCCTTCTTACAGCTGTCCTTCTTGACATAGCCTTCACTGGCGGCGATTATCTCACCGTTTTTTGCTTTAAGGCGGAATCTGAATTCACCTGACTTGTCCTTATATATCTCGAACTTAGGATTTGACTCAGTCTGAAATTCCTCTACTGTCTGGTCTTCAAGATTAGCCTCAGGAGCGTTCTTCGCAACGCTTGCGATACCGTTCTTGACGCTTGCAAGAGTATTGTAGACCTCGCCGCCTGTAGCGATTACCTCTCCGTTACCAGCCTTGAGGCTGAATGTAAAACCTGTCTTAGTAGACTTGATTATAAATTTTCCCATAATTATTTTTTCAACACCTTTCAGCAAAAGTATATTAAATCGAGCTTGTTTTTCGATTTTGTATCATCATTATAACTTAAATATACTCACTTGTCAATAGATTTTAGTAATTTTCATCAAAATAACGAACAAAAAGTTAATCTGTTCAATTTTTGACAAAAAAGGCATATCCTGAGATATGCCCTTACTGTTTTAATCTATTGTGATGAAGCTCTCTGCAACAGTCTCGCAGACCGTTGAAAAATAGCCCTTTTCTCTCAGCTTGTCAGCACATCCGACAGCCTGTTCAGGGTCTGTGAAAAGTCCGAACACTGCCGAGCCGCTGCCTGTCATAACAGCTCTTCTGCCGCCATATTTCAGCATATCGGCTATGATGTCGTCAACTTCCGCAAGCTTCACTGCCTGCTCAAAGAGATTTCCGAAGTAACTGTAAGCAGTATCGGGAGCAGTAATTATCGCCTCGGTCAGCTTATGTGTCTCGGGGTGCTGAGGAGAAGCAAGACGGTCTATATTTCCGTATGCCTCTGCGGTGGAAACGCCCTCTCTGCCCTTTGCGATGACCAGTATTTGTCCCGAATAATCGGCAATGGGAGTTATTTTTTCGCCTATGCCCTCAACGTATGCAGTACCGCCTGTGAGGAAGAAAGGCACATCAGCTCCAAGCTTTTCGGGAG
Organism: Ruminococcus flavefaciens; assembly: GCA_004556875.1. Classification (GTDB taxonomy): domain Bacteria; phylum Bacillota; class Clostridia; order Oscillospirales; family Ruminococcaceae; genus Ruminococcus; species Ruminococcus flavefaciens_S. The sequence goes on along the minus strand of SFFP01000002.1, from coordinate 14,449 downwards.
CACTTACGCTTTTGCCCGTCATTCTGCCGAGACAATACAGCACAGCCGCCGCGTCCGTACTTCCGCCGCCCATGCCTGCCTGTGAGGGGATACCCTTTTTAATATGTATACGACAGCCGCAGTCCATACCGTTTTCCTCAAAGAACAGCTTTGCGGCTTTATAGGCGATATTGCGTTCATCGCAGGGTATGGGGTCTGAACTTGCGAACATTTCGGGAACTTCACAGCTAAGCTCGATGCCGCTTTTTGTCAGCTCGATGTCCACCTCGTCGTAAAGTCCTACGGTCTGGAAGACGCTCTCGATAGTGTGATAGCCGTTGGGTAGCTTTCCTGTAACATCAAGTGCAAGATTGACCTTTGCCGCAGTTTTTACCCTCATTTCTTTTCAGCCTCCAGCTTTTTCAGGAACTTTTCGATACGTTTTATAGCTTCCATAAGGTGTTTCAGCGAGTAAGCGTAGGAGATACGCATATAGCCCTCGCCGCTGTCACCGAATGCGCTTCCGGGAACTGCCGCAACTCTCTCCTCAAAGAGCAGTCTTTCGCAGAATTCCTCACTTGTAAGACCTGTGCTCTTGATACACGGGAAAACATAGAATGCTCCCTCGGGGTTGAAGCAGGTAAGTCCAAGACGGTTGAATTCGCCCACAAGATATTTGCGGCGGATATTGTATTCGTCCACCATTTTCGCTACTTCCCTGTCGCATGAAGTAAGAGCTTCAACAGCCGCATTCTGGCTGATGAAAGGACTGCACATGATACCGTACTGATGTATCTTTGATATCTGTGTGATTATCGGCTCGGGAGCTGATACATAGCCCAGTCTCCAGCCTGTCATGGCATAAGCCTTTGAGAAGCCGTTTACATAGACAGTGCGCTCTCTCATGCCCTCAAGCTCGATTATTGAGAAGTGCTTTCTGCCGTAGGTAAGCTCAGAGTATATCTCGTCTGTGAGAACCATGATATTTGTATCGCGGAGAAAATCAGCGATAGGCTCTAAGTCCTCACGGGTCATGACAGCTCCCGTAGGATTATTCGGGAACGGCAGTATAAGGAGCTTTGTGCGGTCTGTGACCTTGTCCTTGAAGTCTTCAAGTGTGAGCTTGAAGTTGTTCTCGATACGTGTGGGAACTGACACAGGCACGCCGCCAACCAGCTCTACCAGAGGAGCATAGCAGACGAAGCACGGCTCAACTACCAGAACCTCGTCACCGGGGTCGATGAGTCCTCTCAGAGTAAGGTCTATAGCCTCAGAACCGCCTACAGTAACGATTATCTCCTTGTCGGGGTCATATTTTACTCCGTGTTTTTTCTCGATATGCTGTGAGATGGCGTTTCTCAGTGGAACGAGTCCCTTGTTAGGTCCGTAGATGATATGCTTGCGTTCAAGGACCTGTATTGCGGCTTTTCTTATTGCCCACGGGGTATTGAAGTCAGGCTCGCCGACTCCCAGAGATATAACATCGTCCATTGTGCCTGCTATATCGAAAAATTTACGTATGCCCGAGGGTTTGATGTTCTTTATCTTGTCAGACAAGACTTTATCGTAATCTATCACGCTCAGCCGAGTCCCCTTTCGTCCGGCTCTTCACCGTCGATGAATATGCCTTTTTCCTTGTATTTTTTAAGTATGAAGTGTGTGGAAGTGGATAATATTCCGTCAATCGTAGCAAGTCTCTCGGATACAAAGAATGCAACGTCCTTGAGGTTGCTTCCCTTTACCTCTACGGCAAGGTCATAAGCGCCCGATGACATAAGGCTCACGCTCTCAACCTCGTCGTACATCATTATGGTCTTTGCTATATCGTCAAATCCGCAGTCGCGCTGTGGAGTAACTTTAAGCTCTATTGTTGCATAGACAGTTGATTTGTCGTACAGGTCATCGTCAACGATAACGCTGTAGCCCTTGATAACGCCGTCCTTTTCAAGCTTCTCTATCTCTGCGGCGGCGGCTTCTGCGGAAATACCAAGCATTTCTCCCAGTGCGGCGTTTGAGATACGCGCATTCTGCTGTAAGATCTTTACTATGTCTTTCATGATATCAGTTCCTTTCGTTATTATCATATTCAATATATTCGCCCTGTGTATAGCCGAAATCCTTCAGTACATCGTCCCATGTCATGTCAGCGTAGCTTCTTCCATAGCCAAATCCCATGTCAGAGTCGCCAACGTACTTCTTATCGCGGCTTGTGTCCCAGCAAAGCACCTTTCCGACATCGCTGCCGTACATTTCAGTGATAAACTCTATATCGCCGTGCTCAGGCACTTCCCAGTCAAAATCGGAAGTAAAGGGAGTATCCTTGCTCCATTTGCCGTAGCGGTAAAGGGGCATATCGGGCATACCTCGGTTGTACTCCCAGCCGATAGTACACGCAAGCATACATGAGTCCATAACATCGGGGTCATCAAGGTCAAGCTCGGGTCTTTCCTGCTGTGAGGTAGTGTATTCGTACTCTTTCACCGTAAAATCGGTGTATTTCTGATACTCAAAGCCGTACTTTGCAAGGACTTTTTTCCATTTCAGCTCTCTTATCCCGTCAGCGTCCTCAACGTCACCATAGATACCAACGATGTCCTTTCTGCTCGTACCGCCGCAGCATATAAGCCACTCAGGCTGACCGTCATCGGTAAATCCCACGATATACTCAAAGTCCTTATCATCAGTGAAGTATTTCTTCATTTCCTCGCTGACCTCGCCCTCGGCGGTAGTTCCGTAGACTATCTCCTGTTCGCACTGCCAGGAATGGTCAACGAAAACAGTCAGCATAGCCTTGAAAAGAACGTTTGCAGTGGAGTTTGCGGAGCTTTTCCTGCTCTTCTCCACGTAATCAAGCATACCTAAGCTCAGGTCAACGCCCTTGCAGTCCTTGTACTTTGAGGAAGCTTCTGTAGTTTCTGTGGCTTCTGTGGTGTTCTCCTCAGACTTTGGCGCGGCTTTCTGCTCATCTTTTCCGCAGCCGAAGCATGAGAGCGTAAGCATTAGTGCAAGGCTGAATATAATTGCCCTTTTCCCCATAGTATTTCCCCCTGTTCAAGTTATATCAATAAAAATAGGTCTTCTTTCCTTGAAGTAAGCCACTCTGCGGAAGCCTGCCGCTCGGGCGGTCTCCAGACCCTCGGATATATTCGCACCGATATCGGCGGCATTGTGTGCGTCAGAGCCTATGCTCAGTATCTCTCCGCCCATATCACGGAACATCTTTACGTATTTAAGGCTTGGAAAGCAGTCCCCGAAGCCCTGTCTCAGTCCCGAGGTATTTATCTCAATTCCCCTGCCATTCTGAGCGAGACTGCGGAACGACTCCGCGATAATGTCGTCAAATCGGCTTATATCGGGTTCAATGCCGTTTCTCTGCTTCATATAGCGCAGGCAGTAGGTCAGGTGCGCAAGGACATCAAAGTCCACCTTAGTGCACATCTCGTATATCTCGCGGAAATAGCGCTCCAGAAGGTCATAGATATCCCCCTCGGAGTATTTGCTGTAGTCGATATAGTAGAAGTCCCACTCGCCGCGTATCTGATGAAGCGAACCAATGATGAAGTCAAGACGCTTGTCCGCGGCAATTTTCGCCGCCGCTTCGGGAGCGTGATGTCCCTGACCCATTTCAATGCCGCAAATCAGCTCAGTCCTGCCGCTGTATGAACCCTTTATGAAGTCCACCTCGCTGACCGAGTCCTCATAGTCAAGGGCAAAGTCAAAGTCCTCAGACTGCGGCTCTTCACCGTAATGCTCACGGGGATACCACCAGTTGCACTCGCAGTGGTCGGTAATGGCAAAGGCTTTGAGACCGAGCCTTTCCGCTCGCATGATACAGTCATGTATGGGCGCGTCCGAGTCAAATGAGAACTGCGTATGAGTATGGCAGTCCATAAGCTTCATGGTATCACCCTCTTTCAATGTATTTCTCTATTATACCACATTGCTCGTCACATTGCAAGTATGGGAGGCTGCCCTCGGCTTCTCAAAAAAATTTTTCCGATATTCAATGGTTTTCCGTTGAAAAAATGTGTTTTTATGCCCTATTGTGAAAATTTTATTTCAGGAGGTCATTTTTATGGCAATCGGTATTTACAATATGGCGAAGATAGAAGCGACTGAGACCGAGTGGCTGTGGTATCCCTATATCCCCTACGGCAAGGTCACTATCATTCAGGGCGACCCGGGTGAGGGAAAAACTACCCTTGCACTGAATATCGCGGCGGCTCTCACTCGCGGAAAGACCGTTACAGGCGATACCGTTGACCCTGTTTCGGGTAAGGAGCTGTTTCCTGTGCCTGTTCTCTTTCAGACCGCCGAGGACGGTCTCGCTGATACCGTGAAACCCCGACTTGTTGCGGCAGATGCCGACTGCGGCTATATCAGCGGAGTTGACGAGAGCCATTACCCTCTCACTATCACCGACGGCAGACTGGAAGAAGCTCTCAGGCTGACAAATGCGCGGCTCGTTATCCTCGACCCCTTGCAGGCTTATCTTGGTTCAGACGTTGATATGCACCGTGCCAACGAGATACGTCCCGTTATGAGCTATCTTGCCAATATGGCGGAGCAGTTCGGCTGTGCCATAGTCCTTATCGGTCACATGAACAAGAATATGGGAGCTAAGGCGGCGTACCGAGGTCTCGGCTCTATCGACCTTACTGCGGCGGCAAGAAGCGTTCTTCTCGTTGCAAGGGACAAGTCCGACCCCGACAGACGCATCGTCATGCAGATAAAAAGCTCTCTTGCCAGAGAGGGCAAGCCTGTGGCGTTCAGACTGGGCGAGAACAACGCCTTTACTTTTGAGGGCGAGTGCGAGGCTGACCCCGAAAATGTCCTCTTGGGTCTGGGTACTTCTCAGCCGAAACAGTCCGACCTTGCAAGGGATTTCCTCAGAGCTGAGCTTGGAAGCGGCGAAATGAAAGCCATTCAGGTGCTTTTGGATAAGGCGGTGAAAAAGGGATTGAGCATTGACTCATTGAGGATTGCAAAAAAGGAATTAAATGTCCGTTCAATAAAACATGAAAAAATATGGTTCTGGCAGTTACAATAAATACCACACCTTCCTTACCTTCCTTATGTTCCTTTTCTTAAAACTGCCTGAGCAATATACTTTAGCAAGTTAATGTGATAAATGAAGGTAGGTAAGGTAGGTAAGGCATGGAATGTTTATATTAATACCACTTGCTTTTTAGTGAAAGGTATGATATAATTATATCAATCATGCGGAAATGCCGCATAACAACAAAACGGAGGTTTTCAAAATGAGAGCAGTTGTAACTGTTATTGGTAAGGATACTGTGGGGATTCTTCACAAAGTAAGCGGTATCTGCGCTGAGTTCAATGTAAACGTAATAGAGGTAACACAGAGCGTTCTTCAGGATATGTTCGCAATGATAATGCTCGTGGATATATCCGCGATAAAGGGCGATTTTTCTGAGCTTGTGGCTAAAATGGACGGTCTCGGCAAGGAGCTTGGTCTCTCTATCCACACCATGCACGAGGATATCTTCAACTCAATGCACAGTATCTGATGAAAGGAAGTCCGCTCAATGCTTAATGTATATAACATACTCGAAACTATCCGCATGATACAGGACGAGTGCCTTGATATCCGTACTATTACTATGGGTATCTCTCTCCTTGACTGTATCGACACGGATATCGACAAGGCTTGCGAAAAGGTCTATAATAAAATAGTCACCAAAGCAGGCAGTCTCGTAAAGGTCGGTCAGCAGATAGAGACCGAATACGGTATCCCTATCGTAAACAAGCGTATCTCGGTAACTCCAATAGCTATGCTTGCAGCAGCCTGCCCTGAGGGTGACCCTGTTAAGTTCGCAAAGGCTCTGCAAAGAGCTGCCGACACCTGCGGAGTAAACTTCATCGGCGGCTATTCCGCACTGGTGCACAAGGGTTTCAGCGCAGGTGATATGGCTCTTATCAGGTCTATCCCCGAAGCTCTCGACGTTACACAGAACATCTGCTCATCTGTAAATATAGGCTCTACAAAATCGGGCATCAACATGGACGCTGTAAAGCTCATGGGTCAGATAGTCAAGGAAGCTGCAATAAAGACCGCAGACCGCGACTGCATAGGACCTGCAAAGCTCGTTGTATTCTGCAATGCCGTTGAGGATAACCCTTTCATGGCAGGAGCTTTCCACGGTGTGGGTGAGCCTGACTGCGAGATACACGTCGGCGTATCGGGTCCGGGAGTTGTCCGCGCAGCTCTTACAAAGTACCCTGACGCTTCTATAAACGAAATTGCCGACATCATCAAAAAGACCGCATTCAAGATAACACGTATGGGTCAGCTTGTTGGTGCAAGAGCTTCCGAGCTTCTGGGAGTTCCTTTCGGTATCGTTGACCTGTCACTTGCTCCTACACCTGCCGTTGGTGACAGTGTAGCTCATATCCTTGAGGAAATGGGTCTGGAGATGTGCGGTACACACGGTACTACAGCCTGCCTTGCAATGCTCAATGACGCTGTCAAGAAAGGCGGCGTAATGGCTTCATCAACAGTCGGCGGACTCTCAGGTGCATTTATCCCTGTTTCCGAGGACGCAGGCATGATAGACGCGGCAGTTGCAGGAGTCCTCAGCCTTGAAAAGCTTGAAGCAATGACTGCTGTATGCTCAGTTGGTCTTGACATGATAGTTGTACCGGGCGAGATAACTCCCGAAACTATCTCTGCTATCATAGCTGACGAAGCTGCTATCGGCATGGTAAACTCAAAGACTACGGCTGTACGTCTTATCCCTGCTATAGGCAAGAAAGAGGGCGATACCCTCGAATTCGGCGGTCTGCTTGGAAGCGGTCCTGTTATGCCTATCAGAGAGAAGTCACCTGCAAAGTTCATCAACCGCGGCGGACGTATCCCTGCACCTATGCAGAGCCTGAAAAACTAAGCAGCGAGCCGCTGCACCCAACTCCGCGTGAAAATTTGTTCGTAAGGGTAGATTTATCCGCGAGGGATAGTGAACTGCATCATACTCTCATCGCGAGACAGTAGGGGCGGATTTATTCCGCCCTTTTTTAATTCATAACGCATAAAAACAGGAGTGTTACTATGGAAGTACACATGATACCCACCCTTTTCGGACTCCCCGAAGCCGAGAAGCTTACCGAACTCAACAAGGGTCACATAAACAGGACTTTTCTCGCAGTCTGCGGCGGTGAGAGCTTCATTCTCCAGTCGCTGAACAGGTCTGTTTTCCGCGCTCCCGAAGCCGTTATGGACAACATCAGCCGTATCGAAGCCGCTTTCGCAAAAGCCGATGACAAGACTGTTGCCGTCCCGCATTTTCTCGCCGCAGGCGAGAAAAACTATGCTGAAGCGGACGGCGAAGTATGGCGTATTTACAGCTATATAACCGCTTCAGCAGATACCGCGGCAAACGCCGCGGCAGCGGGACGGGCATTCGGCACTTTTATCCGTATCATGGACGGTTCTGAGCTTAACTCTGTCCCTGCGATAGAAGGCTTTCACGACTTTGACCGCTACTTCTCCATACTGTCCTCAAAAAGCGGCACAGATGACCATATAATGCGGAAACTTGAAAAGCTCCGCGGCGAACTCAGTCAGGTGTTTACAGACTCGATGAAGAAACGTATCATTCACGGCGACGCAAAGGCTGACAACGTGATAATGTCCGAAAAATCGGTGATAATCGACCTTGATACGGTCATGTACGGCTATGCGGCATTCGACTGCGGCGACCTTGTGCGCTCGGTCTGCAAAAACGGCTATGACCCCGACGCAGTAAAAGCAGTCACAAACGGCTTCATACAGGGAACAGGCGGTATCCTCACACCTGACGAGATAAGCTCTCTCCCCTACGGCAGGCTATGGCTCACCGCGGAGCTTGCCATGCGCTATCTCATCGACTCAAAAAGCGAAACAAAATACTTCCGCGGCAAGACCTCTGAGGAATGTCTCGCAAGAGCAAATCAGCTCCTCGAACAGCTTTAAGAGCGGCGAGCCGCCGCCCCCTTTTTCGCGCTGAAGATAATAATAACGCCCCATATTTTGCCGCGCTTCTTGCTATTTTAGAGCATTTATGTTATAATAAATATAAAAAAGGGGGGCAGTCATGGAGTTCATACTTGTGATTATAATAGTATCGGTTCTTGCTGTCATACTGGGAGTAAAGCTCATATGGCTTCTTTTCGGAGCTGCGGCGATAATCGCATTTTTATTCGCGGCTTCCATGATACTGCTGACCGTTTTCTTCATTCGCCTGCTCTTTGCCAAAAGGCACAAGGGAGCTTCTTTCTCGCGCATAGACAAGAGTCCGCGAAGCAGCTTCAAGGTGGCTTATTACATCATCGACGGCACTGAATACCCCTGTATCTTCCCCGAGGAAGGCTTTTTCCGCAGTAAGCTCTACCGAAGCGACAAGAGCTGCACTGTGTTCCTGACACGAAACAAAAAATACGTTTACGATAAATTCGCCTGCACTACCTGCACTATCGGCTTTCTGCTGAGCATAGTCTCTGTCATCGCAGGCTTTCTCATCTATCAACAGTTCTAAGGAGGAAATAATGGAAGAACATATCTGCGGCACTCACGGAGTGCATAAAGACATAGTGGACAAGGTCTCAAAGGTCATGCCCGATGAAGCTGTACTTTATGAGGCTGCGGAGCTGCTGAAGGTATTCGGCGACTCAACAAGGATAAGGATAATCTTCGTGCTCTGCCAGAGCGAGATGTGCGTCTGCGATATCGCAAGGCTTCTCGATATGACTCAGTCGGCTATATCACATCAGCTGAGAGTCCTCAAGCAGGCTCGCCTTGTAAGCTCACGCCGCGACGGCAAGACCATTTTCTATTCCCTCTGCGACGACCACGTAAAGACCATTTTCTATCACGCTATGGAACACGTTATGGAGTGAGCCGCACATGAGATACTTCGATTTCCATACCCACGCATTCACCGATACCCTTGCAGAACGCGCTGTTTCGGGACTTTCCGATACAAGCGGCATTACCCCTGCAACTGACGGAACTATAAAAGGTCTCCGCAAAAAGCTTGCCGAAAACGGCATAGACAGGGCACTTCTCCTGCCTGTTGCCACTAAACCCTCTCAGCAGACCACTATCAATAACTGGGCGGCTGAGGTCATGGGCGACGGTCTTTACTGCTGCGGAACTGTTCACCCCGACGCTGAGGACGCTGTTGCCGAGGTTGAGCGCATTAAGTCACTTGGACTTTACGGAGTCAAATTCCACTCGGAATACCAGAAATTCTGTCCCCACGAGGAGAGAATGTTCCCCATATACGAGAAAAGCGCCGAGCTTGGACTGATAGCGGTCTTTCACGGCGGCTGGGACCCCTATTCGGAAGATATTATACGTGCTACTCCGCAGAGCTTTGCGGCTGTGGCAGGTACTTTTCCCAAGCTTACCATTGTTGCCGCACATCTCGGCGGTATGAAGCTCTGGGACGACATCGAGAAATACACCGCAGGAAAGTTCGATAATCTGTGGTTCGATGTGGGAGTTATCGCCCGATATATCGAGGACGAACAGCTCCTGCGCATAATCCGTATGCAGGGCGCGGACAAAGTCCTTTTCGGCAGCGACTGCCCATGGGACGACCCTGCCAACGAGATAGCCATGATAAACCGCCTGCCCCTTACGGAGGAGGAAAAAGAGCTTATCTTCTACCGCAATGCCGAGCGCCTGCTTCTGACGTAGTGAGTAGTGTAGGGGCGGATATCATCCGCCCGATAGTAAGTAGTAAATAGAGAGTAGAGTGTGTAGGGTACAGCGTCACGCCGTCACGCGTTGAGAGTATGGCGCAGTTCACTATCCCTCGCGGAAAGAATTATCCGCACGAATTAATCCACACGCGGAGCATGGGTGCAGCGTCACGCTGCCAAAAAGAAAAGCCTATGTACCCCTACATAAGCTTTAGTTACTATTCAACTATAAACGAAATAATGTTTACCCCAACTGCGGTGGTCTCCCCAAAGACCTGCCGCATTTTTTTATGTACTGTGAAGCTCTCTGTAAAAACCGAGCTTCTATCCCTATCATAGTAGATGAGAGATCTCTTCCCCCGTCCCCTTGCGGAGGACAGAGACCCTATTGCCGCTCCGAGAGCAGCTTTGTTCCCCCCGAAAGACTAATTATTCATTTCAGTTCTGTGCTGACGGTGCAGCATTATTTGATGACGAACTATCGTCTATATTTACATCTATGAGCAAGCCGCCGTCCTTGCCTGTAACCTTAGGCATGATGCCGTCCCACTTCTGTATCTGCTCATAAGCAATTACCTTGCTTGAAAGCGACTCTTCAAGGAGCTTGTTTGCGTCAGCCTGTGCCTGTGCCTGTGCAAGTATTGCCTCTGCCTCAGCATTTGCAGCAATTACCTTCTTTTCAGCCTCAGTCTTTGCAACGACCTTTGCCTGCTCCTGTTCTGTCTTTGTCTTGATAAGGTTCTGCTCAGCAACCTGTTTTGCTTCGATAGCTGCGTTGAATTCACTGGAGAAATCGAAGTTAACTATGTTGAATTTCTCAATGTAGATACCATAGGTATTGAGCTTGCTGTCAAGAGCCGACTTTACTTCATCGCTTACAGCCGCACGCTCTGTGATGAGCTGTTCTGCGTTGTACTTAGCTGTTGCAGACTTCATACACTCCTGAACAACAGGTGTGATGAGTATGGTCTGATAGTCAACACCTACATTCTTGTACATATCAGGAGACTTGTCGGATAAGAGCCTGTAGTTTACAGCAACCTTGCTGCTTACAGTCTGGAGGTCCTTTGATACTGCGGAAGCAGGTGTCTCATAGACCTGTATCTTGTTTGACATATGCTCAACTGTCTGGATAAAAGGTGCTTTTAAGTGAAATCCCTCTGAAAAAGGTGTTGCCGCTACCTCACCAAGTGTGAGGACTACGCCTGTATTACCTGCAGGAACTATTGTAAAAGAATTAGCTGCAACAAAAATAGCTGCAATTCCTGCGATTATCCACTTAATACCCTTTGTGCTTGGTTTTTTTGGAGCGTTGTTTATCTCCCTTACATTGATAGCCATGATAATTTCTCCTTTATACGCTTTAGTTTATCTGTTGTTTCGTCGGTTTGTGAATTATGCTTTGTTAAGATAGTATTTTCCGTTGCCCGTAGCTGATATAACATTGTCATACAACAATTCAAATGTGGCGCTTGGGTCATATATGCCCAGCTCATCAAATGTCTTTGCAGTTTCTTCCGAAAAAGCCTTTGATGCTTCAAAAAGCTTGATAATTCTCTTTTTGCTCATAAGTAATGCTGTTACAACTTTCATTTTTCATAATCTCCCATTATAATCTATATCATTTAATGCTCTTCACGAACCGTAATTACATTTCTTCAAGAATGACCTCAAGTCCCTTTTCCATTTCCGTCCTGAGACAACCGCTTCTGTACCCCATTACCATTACATACATAGCCTTTTTAAGCTTGTCTGCATCGGTTATCTCTTTGGTATAATCCGCTAACTCACGGGATACCAGAGTTTTTATAGACTCGGTATCAAACGCCCCCTCGTCCTCCGCGGTAAAGATTATCCTGCAAAGGATATTATAAAGGAGAATGTCCTCTATGATATCATCTGAAGTATCTTCCACGTCGCCGTTGATATAGCGCATAAGATTTGCAATGTCCTCAAGCTTCATAGCCTTGCGGAGCATATTGATAAGAAGTATCCTTAGTATCTGCTTTTCCGAATACTTTTTACCCTTTGTGGCGGATACCCAACCTCGCTTTATCCAGTTCTGGATAGTAGTGCCTTCAAGACCTGTGAGCTTTGAAAGCTGTGAAAGTGTAAGACCGCCTGTAGCTTCAAGAACAGGCGATATCATTGTAAAAGCAGCGTCACGCGCCTGCTCTGAAAACTTCATTGTAGTGCCCGGAATAAGTCTGTTCATAGTCTTCATCTCCTCTCTGACGATGATATGATTATATCATAAGTTCATATGAACCGCAAACGTTATCTAAAGACGTTTCGAGGCGTTTTCTGGTGTTTTTTTGAATTTATCATTGTATTTCATCGTTTTTCAATTATTTTCACGTTTTTTCACAGTAAGTTATTGTAAAGACTGCGTTCCATACATTGCAGCATATATAATAAGTATCCGTCCGCGCAAGCGTGCACAACAATTCTCAATTCATGGGCAGATAGTATCCGCCACTACTAAAATGTTATTAATGAAGGAAACGTTAAACTTTTCCGCGTCTGTTGATATTTTCATAATTATATGTTATAAGCGCAGAGCCTGCGCACCCTTTTTCGCGGCGAAATTCTTACAAATATTAACTTTTATTCCGCGCATCTTGCTATTCCGAAGCTTTTATGTTATAATATATAAAACGACTGTAATATGTAAAGGTGATGTTATATGATAATAATGTCAGTTGACTTCGGTGACGCACGTACAGGTATCGCTGTATGCGGAAAAAGCGAAATGATAGCTTCTCCTGTTACCGTTATAGCCGAAAAAGACTTTAATAAATGTATAGAAAAAACCGCTGCTCTGGCTAAGGAACAGCGCGCAGAACAGATAGTTGTGGGCTATCCCATGAATATGAACGGAACAGTCGGCGAAAGAGCCGAGAAATGCAGACTCTTTGCCGAAGAGCTGGAAAAGCTCACTAACTGCCCCGTTAAGCTCTGGGACGAGCGCTGTACTACTGTTTCGGCTCACAATGCCCTCAATGTCACCAACACACGCGGAAAAAAACGCAAGGCTGTTGTTGACGCTGTAGCTGCTGTGCTCATTCTCGAAAGCTACCTCGGTTTCAGACGCAATTCCGGCGAAGCTACATAATTACCGACTTGATATCATCAAGAAGATGACCTGCGGCTTTCAGTGTCTTGCCTGCGTCACGCTTGATATTCAGCTTTTTTACAGGACGCGCGCTTGAGATCGCATAGCAGGCTATACCCACCGCTGCTCCGGCAGCTGCACCCTTTGCAAGTGACATAATGTTCATTTCATAATCTCCGAATTTTATTATCCGCTCTGCGGACAGTAATATTATCTGAAAAAACACGTAAACTATTCTGTTTTTAAAAGGAGGCCACCATGAAAAAATTACTTATTACGTCAATAATGATCTCAGGTATCTTATCATTATGCGGATGTGGCAATACTTCATCAAGCAATTCAAACTCTTCCACAGCTACCACTTCCACAACCACAACATCTTCTGAAGATACTTCCGAAGCTGCTGCCACTACAACTACCGCAAGCAGCTATAACAGCTCAAGGATATTTACCTATAACTATGTCCACGGAGATGAAGGCTATTTCAATCTTTTGAATGATATGCCCGTATTCAGAAAAAAAGCTCAGAGCGGCGGCTCTTGCTGGGCTTATGCCGCAGCCGCTTCTATGGAGACCAGCTATTTCCTCAAAAACGGCAAAAATATCGAAATAGACCCTATGCGTATCATTGATACCGTATGGAATCAGAATAAGTCAGAAGGCTTTATCAAAAAGGTGGATACTGCCAACGCTGATATGGGCGGCTGGCAGTGGATGGTAACTCAGACCCTTTCAAACAAAATGGACGGAATTACCCTTGACAGTGCAAAGATACTCACGGATACAGGCAAAGATGCTATAAAAGAAGCTGTCCAGACAAGGGGCGGCATAGTGGTTTCAGTTCCCGATGACGAAGAGAAAATAGACTGGTTCGGCGAGTATTACACCATGAACGACCCGAAAAACGAAAATGTCGACCATGCAGTTACTATTATCGGCTGGGACGACAGCTTCCCTAAAAACTACTTCAGCGAGAAAGCTTCTCAGAACGGTGCATGGATAGCCTATAACAGTGCCGCAGGTATCATGGGTTCATATTACTATATTTCCTATGATACACCTCTAAAAGATGTGGTAAGCTTTACTGCTGCGGATAAATTTTCCGAAGTTCTCAGCTATGACGCAGGAAACGAACAGGATAAATACATCACAAGAGGCGATGCAACTACTGTTGCAAACGTTTTCCATAAGGCAGGAAAGCTGGCTGCTATCGGTACTTACAACGATTTCGACGCACAGGATATCAAGATAGATATCTATGATGCAGGCTTCAAGACACTGCTCTATACTCAGGACGCTACTCTCAGCTATCACGGCTATCAGACTGTTGACCTTAACACTATCCTCAGCGTAAACGACTATGCTGTGATAATCACATACACTAAGGGCGCTCCTGTTGAGGGTCAGACTATTGATTACGATACCTCGGATTACGTTACAGTCTCAGATAAGGGACAGTCCTTTGTATTCCTGGGCGACTGGAAGAACAAAGCAAGCATCTTCCATGAGGTGGAGATACCTGAGGGCGCGGAAGAAGCTCCGCAGGTAGACCATACCTACGATTACATCAAGGATATGAAGGATATGAGCGATGACGATATCAAGGAAGCTCTCGGCATAGACTTTGAGCCCCATAACTGCTGTATAAAG
>SFFP01000112.1 GCA_004556875.1 Ruminococcus flavefaciens | reverse complement strand
CTCAACCATGAATAATGATTAGTGGCTCATTATTTTTTTATCAAAACTGGCTCACTTTTTTATTAGCGAGGTGGCTCAGTTTTTTATTGACAAAGGCAAAGAGATAATCAGATACCTCAAAACTTGCGTATCAACGCACTTTTCGAGTGTTCCAAAACTCTTTGGTCAACATTTGGTCAATTCAAAACCTCCCTGTTCGCGCAGGGAGGTTTTTATTTGCCTTTATGCAAGGCACAGCTCGATCTGCTCGGCAGTTCGGGCTTTTGTTTTTCGCAGAACATCAGCGTAGATGTCTGCGGTGACGTTCACATCACAGTGACCAAGATGCTCAGACACAACTTTCAGGTCGATACCGCTGTTCAGGAGCATTGTTGCGTTGCAGTGACGGAGCTGATGCAGTGTCATATCCTCAAATTCCGTTCCTTTGGTAAAGCGTTTGAGGGACTGATACACCGAATTGCGGTCACGGTAGTTGCCCCTTGCCGACACGAACACCATTTCTGGGTGAGCGAAATCATCACCGAGAGCGAGTTTCAGCTTTTCGATGTAGTCCCTCTGAGCGAGAAGGACTTTTTTCAACTCCTGCCCCATACCGATGATGCGGATACTGCTCTCGGTCTTAGGATCGGTCAGCTCATGCTTTCCGCCTATATCGGTCAGCGTGTGGTTTATTGATATCGTGTTGTTCTCGAAGTCGATATCCTCCCACGCAAGTCCGAGACATTCACCCGAACGCATACCCGTGTACAGCAGCACCTTGATGATACGCTTGAAGTCCTCGTCCCACGGCTTGCTTTCAAGGTATGCCATGAACCTTTTGAGCTTGTCCTCCTCCAATGCCTTGTTCTTGCGGCTTTTCTTCCGCTTTGGCAGTACCACGTTTCGGCAGGGAGTATCACGGATAAAACCCTGCTCTGCTCCTCTGCGGAAGATGCTCTGCACAATGACGTACAGCTTCTTGACAGTCGCAGGGTTCAGGTCATAGGACTGCATTATCTGCGTTAGCCTGGGAGCATTGATGTCCTTGACTTTTATGTTGCCGAGAACAGGCTCGATGTGGTTTTTGTACTGCCCCCAATAGGTGTAGACGGTGCTCTCTTTCAGCTCCTGGGGAGCATAGTTTGTGAAATACCAGTCGGCAAGCTCTGAAAAACGCATATTCTCGTTGAGCAGAGAGTAACCCTTGCAGTGTCTCTCGAACTCAAAAGCGTACTCCTGAGCCAGCTTCTCGGCTTTCTTTTCAGTCACCCCGACAGGCGGAGTGAAGGTGGTCGATTTTACAAGCTGTTTGCCGTTCATATCGTAGCCGACAAACACTCTGATACGGAATGTGTTTCCACGTTTTGTTATATTCGCCAATGTAAATCCCTCCAAATTTACACTATGGCATATCTCTGATGTTAGCATTGTAGCGCACTATTCTCTCTTTGTCAAGCGCCTTTCGGGATATGCCATAGCTTTTCGTCTTTTATTCTAACTCTGCATTTCTTGTTTTGTTGAACTTATACCGGGCAAAATCCTCCGTCAGCCCACAAGCGGAAATGAACGCCCTCGCTTTCTGTAAGTCACGGGAGAGCTGGTCTTCACGCTTGATACGCTGAGCTTCGGCGTTCTGCTTTTCACGGGAGAAATAACGCTTGTTTTCTTCCTTTTTCTTGTACTCAGAAAGCTCCGAGGAGACTGCTGCCAACTGCGTTTTCAGCTTGTCGCACTCCTGAACAGCTTCATCACGTTCCTTGCGGAGCTTCTTAGTCTGCTTCTGAGATGCGACTTCTTTCTTTGCAAGGTCGGACACGTTGTCCCAATCCTCCTGAGAAACAGTCACCTTACCGCCGAACACGGTCTTGCCGGTCTCCACGCTGTCTATCTCAGTCAGCTTCACCTTTTTCCTGGACACCTTTTCAAACTCCGCAACAGCTTCGTCACGCTCCGCAGTGAGCCTTTCGATCTCAGCATTGAGAGCATTTATCTTGTCCTGATGCTCGCCGTACTCCTCGACTGTGTAGCTGTACCCTCTGGACTTCTTCGGCTCGCTGATCTCGATATCGTGAGCGTTGCAGATATTCTTTAATATATCCCACTCGCTTCTCCTCCAAATGTCATTCGATTTTGCATCATTCCCGAAGCCCATTTCATCCAAAGCCTTGTTCTTGGCATTGCGGACTTCAAGTCCATGGGCGAAGTGACCTACAGGGATATAGTTGATGTGCAGGTGCGGTGTGGATTCATCAAGATGCAGCACAGCATTGAACACATAAAGGTTCGGATTTCTCGCCTGAAATCCCTCCATATATTCACACAGACACTCCGTTGTGATCTCAGCATCGGGAGTGCCGACACCTGTGTCTTTTCTTGTTCCTATGTAAACAAGATGCTCGTAGAAGCTCTTTTGCTTGTTTGCACCTGTGATAACACTCTTGCTTGGCAGGCGGTTGAACAGGTGCTCGAAGTAGTTGTGTATCTTCCTGTCATTCCTTTTCTGACGGGCATTGTATTTCTCGACTGCTTCATCAAAAAGCTGGTGATAAGCGTCACTCAGAGCCTGCTGAACGAACACAACATTGTTCGGTGTTCTGGAGCTGTCGATATTCTTGGCAGAGAACTCTCTGTTGTTATGTGAAAGGCTGCCTTTATTTTTATAGTTGTGAACTTTAAGCATTTTAAGCACAATAGCTCCTATAATGTCTAAAATGTTTATTGTGTACGGATGTGGGGATTGATATAGACCATTACTCCCGAACGGTTACAGCCGTTTGCTGCCGGAATAGTTTCACGTCGGAGATAGCCGTATTCCTCCAGCATCTCCATTGTTTCTGCAAAGTCGGCGGTATTTTTGAACAGTGTGCATCTGCACAGCTTGTACAGGTCATTCTGCCTGATGCTCGTGATATGCTTGGAGCGTATCTTGTTCAGCACTCTCTCAGCTTTTATCGTGCCGAGGTCAACATCACCGAGACTGTATGCATATATCGCCTGTTCACGGAAGTATTCGCCTATCTCGATAGCGTTGCAGAATGTTTCTAGCGTAACTCGGCATTCCACAGGGTTAGCATCATTCAGCGCACACTTGATACAGTGAATGATACCGCACAAGCGGAGTATCAAACCATGATACTTTCCACCCCAGTCCTTGCAGAAAGCCATATCCGTAAGAAGTCTCGGCTCGATATGATTGTTGTAATAGTCTACGAACTCCTGATATGCGTGACCGTCAAAGTGGAGATACAATTCTTTCTCATCGTGATAGGTGAACTTATCATTCAGCAGCTTGTACACAAGTTTCTTGTAGTTTTCAGCCACTTCTTCGGGGACTGGCTGAGTATCATACCGCCGTGAGCCGATATTGCTTACGGGAAAACAATAAACAAACCTTGCAATAAGACCGCTGCCACGAAAAGCCGTGTTGTTTATCATACTGTCGAACACATAAGGCTGACAGGCAAGGCAAATGCTCATATACGGCTTTTTCAGAACAATGCTTGCCCTTGTAGCTCTGTCGCTTATGTACGTTTCACCGTTCCACGATTTAAGAAGCAAGTCGAGGTTCGGGATATTGTTGCTGTACCGTCCGCTGAAATTACCGAGCATTCCGGCTTCGTCCGAGATCATCAGCAGAGTGCCGTTTTCTTCGAGCTGATTTACAAGGGATTCGGGAGTTACATCGTCCACTGCTATCCTGCGGAAGTTGCTGGGCGGAATATTGCTGATCTCGGTCTGGAGCTTGGCGATCTCCTCGGCAGTCACATCTTTATTCTTTTCAAGAGCTTCCAGCTTGCTTTGCAACAGCTTGCGTTCCGCCTGAGAAGTGAAGATGTCCTGCTTGTTGTTCTCGTTCCATTCGTGAGCGAACTGTATGTACGGTCGCTTCACCATTGAGATAACAGGTGATTTCTTGAAGCTTGGCTCTGCCACGGTCAGCGCATCAAGCACCAACGGTTCGGTGTGGTCACGCTTTGCCGACATTCGGTACACTCCCGAAAAGCAATAACTCACCGCCGAAAGTATTGCCGTGCCTGCCATTGCAGGGTCGGTTGAAGTTGTTGTTGCTATCGCAGAAGCCATTTCCCGTAATATTGGCGGAAGTGCGTTCACAGGAAACGGCAGGAGATTTGTTCCGCCTTGACGGAGCGGTGTGGGTTTTGCCCACTGGTTTTCATTGTTCAACGATTATCATCGTCCTTTCAAAAAAATTTCAGAGGAGAATACCCCTCTATAAACAGCGCCAAAAGCTCAAAAAGTTGCACGCAAACGTACAACAAATAACAAAATATGTCTTGATTAAAAAATAAATCGTATTATTGCACAAATCGGTGGGTGAAATTTGTGCGGAATAACAATGAGAAATGGGGGTGTTTGGGGTGGTGTAACGGCTGATGTTTTTCTCCTGATGACATGAATATTGTAACATTTATTTTATTGGGCTTGTGCGTGCGTTGCGTATTTACGCAAAACAATACGCAAAGATTTTTCAAACACGCTGTTTATCACGCTATAATACGCATTATAATTGACATATTGCGTGTGATGTGCTATAATGGAAAAAGATACCGAAAGCGAGGATAGCGTATGGGAACTACCACAATTTACCGTATAAACGAAACAGACCGCACGATAAATATCGCACAGTCTGTTGATGATACCGATGAAAGTGTTCACGGTGCAGTCCTAAATACAAGGACGTACACCTTAGACGAGCTGATGAATCAGCATAAGGTTTTCTGCGAGCATACCGAGCCTTATGATGCGTTTCGTGACAGGCTCAACAGCGCCCTGCGTATTGACAGGAGCATTGATGTCAGCACCGATGATATGATAGCAAGATTTATGGCTGAGTATGGGGAGAATATCTTTTTCCGTGGCTATGTCTGCTCTGTTATTGAGTTCTATGACAAGGAGAGGTACGTCCTGCTGAAACCGAATGACGTTGTTATCGCCAAGCTCAACAGAAGAAAGATACAGGACGAAGTTGCCCAAAAGCTCATGGAGTATATGGATACGCAGTTCACTCTGATGTGCAGTGATGCGTATTTCAACTGCAAGGCTAATATGGAGCATTTCATGGTACAGTCCCGAAGAACGGTTATTGCTGCCGATGATTACACGTTCAACGTGTTCCGTGAAAGCGATAACTGCCTGCTGACTATCCTTGCAGAGATCGGGCAACTCGTTCACAAAAACAAGTGGACGATCTGTGAGTGCGGATTCTGCCATAAGCTGTTCCTCGGAACGGAAAGCGAGGTCTGCTGTCACGCTGCCGAGTGTATCGAAGCTCATAAACAGCAGAAGAAAGCCATATACAAGGAAAACACCAAGGCGTACTCCGCCGTGAAGCGTGATTATGATGCCTTTGTCCGCAGATATAAGAAGATTCTCGTTGAAGCAGGTGTCGAGAAATATCACCCTGCCGAGTTCGACGAGTTTATGCAGGCGAAGCAGGAGCGTATGGACGATATGGATAAGCTCAAAAAACGCCTGATACGCAATGGACTGCCGACTAAGGAGCTTGAAGACCTAGGTGCTAAGTATAAGGCAGAGATGAAGGCGTTGGCTGATGAGTTGGTTGAGAGGTTTGGTAGGAAGGGGTGAACTTTGAATCCGGTGGGGTCAAAGTTGGAAACAGCGAAAAACAGGGAATTGTGGTTGCTTTTTCTTACGAAATGTGCTATAATTATATTGAAAAATAATATTCATAGTTTGGAGTGATAATATGAAAAACTTTAGAGACTTTAAACCTGAAGAAAGAAGAAATTATATAACCTTATCAACAGGCGAATACTATCCTGATATATTAGAAGACGCTTGTAGGTTATATGCTCCAGTGCTTGAAACCTTTTCAAGATTGCTTCATAGCTCAGAAAGTTCAAGTGCATTATTCACAAATATTGCATCTACTCCAAACCAATGGATGAGAACGCAATTATGCCGTGTTTTTAGAAAATATGTATCTCCAGAAACGCCTGTTGAGATGTTGAAAAAGAGCACGAAAGCTAAACAAATCTGTGATGAATTTGGTGATGGATTTCGTCCAATACCAATTGTTCAAGAAAGATTTGATGCACGCCCATTCCCTGATGAAGCATTATGTGCTGTATTATGGGAATATAAGGATAGGGGTAAAAAGGGGTATGATCTTACAGAAAAATTCTTTGATATGATTCAGGCGAAGTTTCCTGATTTGTGTATATGGGGTCCAAAACGCTCTGGTGCAGATGTACAAGCAAAAAGTGTGTGGAAGGATTATCCAAACCCCAGCAGACCACTTGACTTTATAATTTCGTCAGAAGACAAAAATACAATCTATGCAGTCGGACTTGCTCGATATGATGGCGACAGAGGCGGAGCACAAGAAGATGATAGAACTGGTGGTTATAAAAACTGTTCTGATGAAATATTAAATTATGTCCATTCGCACAATTTAAATACAAAAATCATTTTTCTTAATGATGGTCCTGGATTATTATTAGGTTCTATGTGGGAAGATTATTCAAGGATAGAAGAAAGATATCC
>SFFP01000111.1 GCA_004556875.1 Ruminococcus flavefaciens | reverse complement strand
AGAAATCTGTCAAGCGTATCGGAGCTGTTGATGTGGATTATTTCCCTAATATCGCTTATGGAGATTATCAGCACATATATCCCTGCACGGTAAAGCTCTGAGCGTTCGATAATATCATCAAGCATCTGTGAGCTGTTCTGTAAAAGATACAGACCTGTCAGCTCATCGCGGCTGTTGCTGATGCGCTCGCGGTACAGTGCACGTCTAAGCTCATTCTGGGCGCAGAAGAAATTGAGACCGTTATTTATCTCGCGGATAAAGCGGACATAATCACGGTTATAATCGTCAATAGCACCGCTTGTCTCAAAGCAGATATAACCGAAACAGCGATCAAGAAAATGCAGAGCGTTGAATACGGTAACAGGGTACTTTTCACGATCCTGAAAGACAGGCTTCATATCACTGAGCCTGAATTGCTTTTTGCCGTTGTGCTGATGGATACACATCATATTTTCAGAATATCCTGCTGTTCTGTAGTTGCGGACGCCGTCCGTATATTCAGCCTGATCCCAGTCTTCACATAGACAGATCGAGAGCTGTTCATACTGTATCAGCTTTTCACTCATGAACGTATATATCATGGTATAGGTGTTTTTGAAGAAATCATCTGGAGTTTCAGAGTCAAACATATTGGCGGTAAGGTTTGTATCGAAAATGCCAAGTTCAAATCTTTCAAAGTCAAAATCCAGAAGCTGTCGGCTCTCTGCACGTACTCCGCAGCCGCAGCTTTCATGGCGTATGAGCTTGCCTGTTGTGTATCTGCATGGAGTCATAGTATTGCCTGTTATCTCGGCGTAAAGAGCGCACACAGCGTTTCTGCCAAGCTGTTCCTGTGCACTTATATAAGTAGTGACTGAGGGTGCGTGAAAACGGCTCTCCACATAGCCGTCATAGCCTGTGATACGGATATCGTTAGGGACGGATATTCCCTTTTCCATCAAAGCGTCGCACAGGGATATAGCCATTGCGTCATTGCAGCATATGACAGCATCAGGCAATTCTCTTGTGCCGTCAGTAAGCTCTTCTGCAAGCTGTTTGCCTGATAAAGTCCAGAAATCGCCGTAAATAATGTCATTTTCATCATATTGCAGACCTAAGCCGCTCATAGCGCTGCGGAACCCCTCAGCACGGCTCTCCGAGACTGCGTTATCCTTCGGACCTGTCATGCACATCATTCGGCGGCAGCCGTGTTCATCTGCCATATGCCGCACTATCTCGCCGATCTCACCGCCGTCGTCATACCATATCGGCGTGAAGCTGTCTGTCTCTGCACCTATTCTAACAATGGGCACAGTGCAGTGTTTTTTCAGAAATTCGGCTGTATCCTGCTTGTAAAGTCCCGAAGCGAAGGAGTAGGGGACATATATCACTCCGTCAAGGAGTGAAAAATTTATCATAGTCAGCAGGTTTTCCTCACCGTGCATGATCTTCCTGTTGGTACACTCATCGTTGACTGTAAAGATATACACTTCAAATCCTGCGTGTTCAGCCTGTTCGATGATACCGCTGAGCAGTCCCTTGTCCACATTTTTAAAAAGTCTGCCCATTATAACGCCTATCCTGTTGTTCATACCGCACCTCCCGATATATTTATTTCATTATAGCATTTCAGTACACAAATTGCAATAATTAAGCATTGATATTACATTGTATTGTTGATAGATGAGTGCTATAATTGTCATAAGAGATATAAAGTGATAAATTCACAGCGGAGTTTGTAATACAGGTGATAACGCTTTTTGCACTGAGGCGTGTCATATTGGATTTGTTCGGTAAGGGGACAGATCGGAATTGACTGACGATGAGTAAAGGACGCAGTTCGATGAAAAAGCTTCCTTGCTCTTGTCAGAGAGAAAAGTAGTCTTGGGCGGACTGTTAAGGATATTAAAAACAGGAGGAATGTAAAGGTGTACAGGTATGGAAAAAAGGCGGCAGCCTCCGTGCTGGCTGCGGCTCTGTCTGTAAGTGCTGTATCCTATGTGTCATACAGTGAAACTGCTGAGGCGGCAGATACACTTATGACCCGTGATGTATGGTGCGCAAATGAAGACGTAAACCGCTGGGAGTCGGAGCATTTCCAGTTCATATGGGGAAAAAACGGAGCTGACTCATCAAAGATAACTAAAAGCTTTCTTGAAGAGAACGCAAAAAATCTCGAAGCCTGCTGGAATGTTTACATGAACGACCTCTCTATGGAACCGCCTACGCAGTCAGTAAATAAGATGCTGCGCGATGGAAACAAGTATAAGGTCAATTTCTACATTTCAGGTACGGGATTGAAGCCATTTGCTGATGACTGGGCGTATATGGGCTATGACAATCAGGGGTATGCGTTCATGTTCTGCTGTGTGGGAGCAATGCAGAATTCCCCGAATCCCTCGTGGGTGCTGCCCCATGAATTCGGTCATGTTGTGACAGCACATCAGCTTGGCTGGAACGAAAACAAGTACGTTCAGTCATGGTGGGAAGCTATAGCAAACTGGTATCGTGAACAGTTTCTTTATTCCGACTACTACAGCAGTCAGTGGGGAAAGGTAAGCGGAATAACCGACTATTTCGAGACATACATGAAGAACCTGTGCTTTACGCCTATTCTCGGACGCGATAACTATGCTTCGTGGGCATTTCTTCAGTATATCACAGAAAATCCCGACGGCCTTCCCGGTTATGGCAGCAGCTTTGTAAAGGAGCTTATGCAGCAGGGAAAGCGTGACGAGTATCCATATCTTGAGATAGAGCGTGTTTCGGGAGCTGATATGAAGGAAACTCTGGGCAACTACGCAAAGAGACTTGCTACTCTTGATCTTGCTCATAAAAAGGACTATCAGGCTCGTCAGCAGCAGCTTTTTGCCGCAGGTGACTGGAACTGGGGCGAGATATATACTGTTCTCGACAGTACATCAGGCAGAGAGAATTACTATACCGTCCCCACCGAACGCGCACCTCAGCAGTTCGGTGTGAATATAGTTCCGCTTGAGGTCAAGGGCGACAAGATCTCCGTAACTCTTGAGGGACTTACAAAGGTAAGCGGTGCAGACTGGAGAGCCTGCATAGCTATTGAACAGAAAGACGGCAATACCCGATATACTGAGCTTTTTAAGTCGGGCGAGACAATGACCGCTGATTTTGACAGCGGAAGAGATGCCGAAGCTTACCTCACAGTCACAGCAACTCCAGACAGCTCAGCATGGCAGAAGATAGGAGTGCCATGGGCATATGGCAGCGGCGAATTTGACGAGAGCCATTATCCTTTCCTCAGCAAGACACGCTATCCGTGGGGAGCTGTTATCACAGGCGCTGAGATGAAGCATGAGCGCAAAAATGTTTCCGCACAGGGAAAAGCTCATCCTAACGGCGGCGGATTTGTAGCATCTACAGCAACAGTTGACGCTTCTGTTTATGTAGGTCCGAACGCAAAGGTACTGGGATACGTAAAGGTAAGCGGAAATGCTGTCATCGACGACTATGCGGTGGTTACGGGAAGCGCAAGGGTATCGGGAAATGCAGTGGTCAAAGGTCATGCTGTGGTGGCTGAAAACGCTGTTGTAAAGGACAACGCCATTATCGCCGATAACGCAGGTGTAATGGGACAGTCAGTAATATCGGACAATGCAAGAGTGCTCGAAAGCGGTCTGGTATTCAACACGTATAAGGTCAGCGGAGATGCAGCGGTAAAGGGCGTGGCTTACTGTCTCAGCAGCGGTACAGCTTCGGGACAGGCAATGCCCGACGGAGACTATTACGACGATTCGGGAAGAACAATTCAGAAAGGCTCTGTGTATGGCTGGACAAGCTATGATGCATATGCTCAGGATCGTCCGTATACCGACGGACAAATGGCTGCACTGGAATTTTCTGCTGACAGTACAGATATGGCGGCAGATGTTTACACTTCAACTTTCGGCATAACAATGGGAGATCCGAGCTGGAATGAAGCGCTTACATCGGGAAAGGGAGTGCTCACATTTGACGGCTCGAAAGAACAGTATATCATTGCGGACAGCTCTTATGCGGCTCTCCATGACGCGGAGTACCGTACAGCAGTGCTTCTGAGAAGCAATGAAAAATGTGGGATATTTAAATTTGGCTCAAGATCTGGAGAAAAAGAACTTTCACTTACTGCTGAGAATGGTATCATAAGTCTTAACGGCTCGGACGGAAAAACAAAGCAGAGCGTTAAGCTTGAAAACGCATATTCACTTGGAGAATGGGTGACAGTGAGCGTACTGATCTCGGGAGATAAGGCAGTTCTGAAAGTCAATGACGGAAGCGAAATAAAAACAGCTTCTGCTGATTTTACTATCGAACCTGTGGACATTATGAGTTCGGAAAATACATATCTTTTAGGCGAGAATATGAACGGTTCGATGGATTATTTCCGCGTATATAATAAAGCTGTAAAGGACGCGGAATATTATTACACTGAGAAAGAAAACATCAATGAGGAAAAGATAAGCGGTTATATCGGTGACCTTAACAGCGACGGAAAAGTAGATATATTTGACGCTGTAACACTGAGAAAAGCGGTCATCGATGAGAGCAGACTTGACGGCAAAGCTATCAGAGCGGCGGCTGACGTTAACGGCGACAGCAATGTGAACGTTGCAGACCTTGTGGCACTGCAAAGCTTCATAATCGGCAGGGAAAAGAGTTTCCCCGCAGGCGGGATATACAGGGTATAAAAGATACAGCTACATAACTTCTGTTATGCAGCTGTTTTGCGTTATATTTCACCTTTTACAGTGCGTTCGTTTACATACATGGTAAATTCTCTTATTGTCTTATAGTCAGTTTTTTCGGGGGAGGTCAGTGCTTTCGGCTGCGTAACCGCATAGGTTACGCAGCCTTATCTTCAAATCTTAAATACTTCTGTATCGGCGCATCTCTGAAGGTGCGGACTTTTGGTTTTCAGTTTGTTCATTGACATAAAACTGCTTTTGATGTATAATCAGTATAAGTTTTTATACAGCTCCATAAGCTGTATTTCCGGACAGGAGGGAATATATGGAGTCAGTCATCGGAATGATCAGATATAAATTTGAATCAGCCAATAAAATAAATATAGTATGGTGTTTGCTGATACTGCTGACAATGCTGGTGCTGGCGATACTTCATCATCGCTGGAAGTATTATGAAAAGGAAATGAAGCGATGGCGCAAAATGTGTTTTATACCATTGTTAATAACCTTTGTCCATTACCTGATATACGTTTCGGGAGCACCGTTTCTGCTTTCAGACTATACACCAATGTATCTCATTGCTGTTCTGGCACTGCTGCCTATGATCTGTTCTTTTAGCAAAAAGGGTTACAGGGTGACTGCCGTGGCTGCAGGAGCAATATCTGTTTATTTTGGACTTCACTTCTGTACATCATGGGCGAATGTGCATAATTTTTCTCGTCAGAGCTACAGCAAGTCATTTCACTCACTGGCGAAAGAAATGGGAAAAAGCTATGTGCTCACAGAGTGGAAGGATATTGATATCGCAGAGCTTGAAAAAAAGTATATGCCAATGGTGAAGGAAGCAGAAAAGGCGAAAGATCCTGCCAAGTTTGAGAAAGCTGTCACTATGTTCTGCAATGAGTTTCACGACGGTCATATAAGTGTCCATGCGGACTATGACTTTGAGAAATATCCATCTTCATTCGTGCTCAGAGACTACGGACTTTCAATGGTAAAGCTTGACAGCGGAGAAGTCATTGCGGTCTGCACAACGGAAGAAGCAAATAAGCTTGGCATATCTGACGGCACTGTTATAACAGAATGGGACGGCAAGCCTGTTTTGCAGACAGTTAAGGAAATGGCTGCTGACAACGAGCAGGCGGTGCTGGCTAATGCTGAAAGAGATGCGCTTTTTGAGCTTGCAGGTACAGGCGGAGAGCGTGTTGATGTTTCGTTTATAGACAGCAGCGGAAAGGAACAGACAGTGACACTTTCAGCTCTTGAAGAAGAAGGCACATATGATGAAGCAATTGATGCTTTTCTGCATAATACTGAGCACCGCCGTGATCTGATGATGTCAAATTACAGCACGAAAATGCTTGATGATAAGTGCGGATATCTCATGCTTACTGCAGAATCAACAGGAGGTCAGGTCAGAGATGAACTGGCAGCTTACACTGGAAAGTGCAGCTGGGCAAGGAAAGTTTTCAGAAAAAAGCTGAGAAGCCTCAGAGAGCAGGGAATGGAGTATCTCATTATTGACATGAGAAACAATATGGGTGGAACAGGCGAGATAGGCTATGAGCTTTGCGGTTTGCTGAGCAGTGAGGAGAGATATGCCACAGGCTTTGGTGTAAGAAAAAACGGTGAATATGTCCGTATATGCGAGCATCATATACAAGGTGACGGCGAGTTTGCGGATATAAAGGCAGTTGTGCTCACGAATTATAATTGTATAAGTGCAGGTGACAGCACGGTGGAATTGTCAAGAAATGTGCAGTCATAGAATACCCAAAATCTGAAATAGGCATATATCAGGCAGCGTGATGAGATCGTTGCTTTGAATTTCTTAGTG
>SFFP01000110.1 GCA_004556875.1 Ruminococcus flavefaciens | reverse complement strand
TGTTTGCCTGCATAACTCAGCCCTTTGACTGGCTGTGCTGTCATAAGTTCAGCGGCTGGTGGCACTGTAATGTTATATTTACGCTGTTCTTCGGACTCCTTGCACTTATGGCGTGGGAGAGCAGGTTTAAGCTCTGGCAGAGGATAGCTCTGGTAATACTATGTGACGGAGCTACGGCGCTTATAATGTCAGACTGGCTGGTATTCGGAGTATTGTTCATTTTCATACTCCACGTTCTGCGCGATAAGCCAAAGGCAAGGTGCATAGCGTATATGTCGCTTACAGCACTGTATTTTCTGCCAAATCTTTTCAGTCTCGGAAAAGTACCTACGGACAGACTTATCATACAGATAGCCGTAATGATGCTCATGTTCATACTGGCGTATCTGTGCATGACTGTTTTCTACAACGGCAGAAAGGGAAAGCACCCCACACTGGCGAAATGGTTCTTCTACGGCTTTTATCCTGCACATTATCTGATAATATGGATAGTTTCTGTTTATATAAGCCGCAAATAGTTTTTGCAAAGCAAAAGGCACTCAGATGAGTGCCTTTTTTATGTTTATTGACTTATGACCAGTTTTCTGAGGCTTACCATATCAAAGATATCGATATCTCCGTCGCCGTTTACGTCTGAATTTTCGGGAACTGTAAGAGCTTCACCTCTGAGCAGGTATCGCTGGAGTGCCACAAGGTCAGCAACGTTTATGGCTGTGTCGTTGTTTACGTCGCCTATGGGGCTTACTGCACCTGCTTTTCCGTATACAGCTATCTCAGCGATATTGCAGAGATACTCTGAGTCGGTATTCAGCGGACTTGTCGGTGCGCCCTCAGGTACTTCATAGCGGACATATCTGGCGGTGATGCTTTCAAGCTCTGAGGTGTAGTTCATCTTGAATGACGGTTTGTTTTCAATGGTGTATACCTTAGTCCAGTTTGTGCCGTCCTTTGATACGCTGAAATAACCGCCTATCATACGAGCTTCATAGCCGCTTCGAGGACAATATGCGATAGCACCGATATCACAGCTCTTACCCAGGTCGAGAGTTACATATCCCTGCTGGAGACCGTCAAAATAGGTGTTGATATTGCCGTCGTAAGCCTTTTCAAATGATGTGGAAGCTGTATCGTGCCATGAAGCACTGCCGCTTCCTGAGACAGCTTCAAGCTTGTCGTATTTTGAAGTCCAGTTCTGGGAATTAGGAGTTCCGAAAACTTCTATCTCAGCGATATTAGCGCAGTAGGAGCTGTCCTTGTTGTATTCGTTTGTGGGTTTGCCCGAAGGAACTTCATAACGGATATAGCGTGCAGTGGTATCACCCGAAAGTGCTGTAACATAGTGCATACCCGATGAAGGCTTGCCCTTTACAACGTATATCTCAGACCAGTTTGTACCGTCTGCTGATGCAAGGAACTTTCCGTCGGTCATACGGTATTCATAGCCGCCTCTCGGAGCATATCCCAATGCCGAGATATCATAGACTTCGCCTAAATCAGCCTGTACCCAGCCATCGCTGACACCGTCAAAGTAAGTAGCTGTACTGCCGTCAAATGCCTTTGCATAGCTTGTTGACGAGTCGCTGTTCCATGAGTCAGAGCCGCTTGTCATATCGGCTGTGATGTTTATCTTGTCTGTGAGGGCAGTGCCGCCTGTAACGCCATCAATTATGAAAGTAGTTACCGACTGCTTTGCAAGTGTAGTCTCAAGAGCAGTTCCCTTGAGGTCGATAGTGTTGAGTGACTTCCACGATTCGGAATTGCTTGTACGGATAGGCTGAGCCTTAGTGCCAACGGTATCAAATCCCGAAAGGTCAAATACCATCTGCTTGTCCGATGAACCGTCGTTAGTAGCTACGATGACCAGCTTGTTATTCTTCTGGTCGAAAGCAGTTACGCAGTTATTGCTTGATTTCAGCATTGTCATACCCGGACGGATATAGCGTGAGAACTGTCCCATAGAGTAATATTTCTTTGTGAGGATTATATTGTTCTTGTCATGGTCAGCTACAGCAAGTCCCCAGTAGCCGCCCTGAGTATTTACCATACCCTTGTCCTTGTTGCCGTTCATGCCCACAGAGGAGATGTGGTTGTCGATGACCTGCCACAGTATCCATGCAGATGAATTCAGCTCGTTGAGGTCAACAGTGATACGGTCTGCAAGCCATAAGCCTGCGCCCATTTCGCCTGCATTCGTGCCTGCTACAGAGCCGCCGTCAACTTCGCTCATCCACAGGTTGCGTCCTGCCTTTATAGCAGTATCTTTAAGCTCAGAGCGCTTGCTTCCGCCGTATGTATGGGTGTCGATACGTCCGATGAGAGCCTTTGTGGTGCTTGACATATTGTTCCATGAGGATATCTGAGTATCAATGACAGACTCGTCATTTGCACTGATGATGATATCATTGAGTCCGCGTTTTTTCAGTGACTTGGAAAGCTCCTGATAGATAGTGTCCATAGACTTGCCCTGGTCGAAGTGACAGCCCTCCTGCTTGTTGCTGTAAGCTCCCCAGTAGTTGGTGTAAGGCTCGTTCATAGGAGTTATGCTCTGAACGTGTATGCCCCAGTCCTTTTCGTAGTGAGCGGTTGCCTCAGCAAGATATTCTGCGAAGTCTGTATACTTATCGTCACGGAGATTGTTTTTTCCCGAATCCTTAGCACCCGAGCTGCATCCGCTGTTTGTCATGTAATATGGCGGAGAATTTGAGAACATTTCTACTATCATATCATCGCCTGCGGCTTTGATACATCTTTCGAGGACGTTTCTCTGGTTGTGGTCAGCGCTCCAGTCGTAGGTGACAGTGCCGTTGTTATACTTTGTATAGCCGGGCATATTTGAGTCGGTACGTGTTATGTGAGTGTGTGACGGGTCATCGCCTCCGCCTATATTAAATCTGGCAATGTTGAGTCCAAGTCCCTCGGGACTGAAGAATGTGTCTGCACACTGCTGTGCAAGAGTGTCTGAGTAGCCTACTCTGTTTGCCCACCAGCAGAGTGAAGTGCCCCAGCCTTCGAATTTTCCTCCGTTGATGTCATAGACATCATATGGTGAAACTGTTACTACAGTTGCCGCAGACACCTCTGCCGCAGGCATGACAGCCATTGCAGAGGAAAGAACAGCCATTGCGGCGGCTGTAGAACCAATGCGCTTGAATAAATTCATACGCTAATACCCCTTTCTAAATTTATACCTTTATTATACATACTTTTTTGTAATTTGTAAACAGAAAAAATAAAAAATGTGGTGAATTTATGATGTAATTTGTTTTAACTGAGTTAGGCAGGGACACAGGATATAATTCCGCAGCTGTTGCTATTTGCAGAAATTTATGTTATAAGCGGCGAGCCGCCGCACCCATGTTCGCGGCATAAATAAAAAGACAGCACATCTTTCACCGCGTTCCTTGCTATTTACAGCATTTTATGTTATAATAGGGGAGTTCGTGAAAGCCGTTTCTAAGGGATACGGCGCAATAAACAATACGAAAGGATAATTATGAGCGCTTACGTTGAGTTTAAAAATGTGAAAAAAACTTACAGGACAGGCGAGATAGAGATACACGCTCTGAGCGACGTAAATTTTGAGATAAACAAAGGTGAATTCTGCGTTATTGTCGGAGCTTCTGGAGCAGGCAAGACAACTATCCTCAATATCCTCGGCGGAATGGACACCCTTACCTCGGGAAGTGTTTTCCTCGACGGTATTGAGATATCCACGCTTAACAAAAGAAAGCTTACCGCCTACAGGCGTTACGATGTGGGATTTGTATTCCAGTTCTACAACCTTGTGCAGAACCTTACCGCACTCGAAAATGTAGAGCTTGCCGCACAGATATGCCGCGACCCTCTTGACGCAGGAAAAGTCCTCGAACAGGTAGGACTTTCCGAAAGAAAGCAGAATTTTCCTGCACAGCTTTCGGGCGGTGAACAGCAGAGAGTAGCTATTGCCCGTGCACTGGCGAAAAATCCAAAGCTTCTTCTCTGTGACGAGCCAACAGGTGCACTTGATTATGAAACAGGCAAGTCTGTACTGAAGCTATTGCAGGACACCTGCCGAAAAAACGGCATGACAGTGGTGGTCATCACTCACAATCAGGCTATCACGCCTATGGCTGACCGCATAATCACAGTAAAGAACGGAACTGTTGCAAAAGTCCGCATGAACGATAATATCGTCGATATCAAGGATATAGAGTGGTGATGTTATGGGTTCGGCAGTAAGAAAAACTACACTGCGTGAGATACGCGGAACGTTCGGAAGATTTTTTGCGATACTGGCTATCATTGCTCTCGGAGTCGGCTTTTTTACGGGCGTAAGGATAACTACCCCTGCAATGGTCAATACCGTGGATCAGTATCTTAACGAGAAACAGCTTTATGACTACAGGCTTTTATCAACGCTGGGCTGGCAGGAGGAGGACATAACCGACTTCAGGAGCCGTCCCGATGTAAGAGCGGCTGAGGGCGCATACAGCCTTGATGTCATGACTATAAGTCCTAAGGAATACGTGCTGAGAGTACATTCACTTACCGATAATATAAACGGTCTGAGACTTACCGAAGGCAGAATGCCGCAGAGTCCCGATGAGTGCATAGTGGAGACTAAAAAATTCGATATCGGTTCAGTCGTTACCATTTCTCCCGAAAATTCGGACAGTGTGAAAAATGCACTCAAAAGTGATAAATTCACGGTTGTCGGTACAGCTGACTCATCTATGTATATCAATTTCGAGAGAGGAACTACCTCTGTCGGAAACGGCGAGATAAATGCTTTCATGTATCTCCCGAAGGAAGCCTTTGACCTTGATGTTTACACCGAGGCTTATATCCGCTTTGAGCAGGACTTTGAGATATACTCAGATGAATATGAAAGCTTCATGGACGGCAGGGACAAGCAGTGGGAGAATTTTGCACAGTCCCGTGCAGACCTGCGCTATGATGATATTTACTCAGAGGCTGAGGAAAAGCTCAATGAAGGAAAGGACGAGCTTGAAAAAAATCGCAGTGAGGGACAGGAAAAGCTTGACAGTGCAAAGGCTGACCTTGACAGCGCAAAGACTCAGCTTGATGAGCAGTTTGCTCAGCTCGAACAGATAAAAGATGTGATGCCCGAGCAGTACGCCGCAGGTATGGAGCAGTATAACAGCGGCTATGAGGAATACCTCAGCGGACTTGCTGATTATGAAAGCTCGCTTGCCGACTTTGAAAAGCAGATATCAGATGCCGAAAAAGACATAGAAAAGGGCGAAAAAGACCTTGAAAAGCTGAAAAAGCCTGAGGTTTTCGTTCTTGACAGGAATACAAATATCGGTTACGCCTGCTTTGAGAGCGATTCCGAGATAGTTGCGCAGGTGGCAAGGATATTCCCTGTTTTCTTTATACTCGTTGCTGCTCTTGTATGTATGACGACAATGAGCCGCATGGTAGAGGAACAGCGCACACAGATAGGCGTATTCAAGGCTCTCGGCTATTCTGAGGGCACTATCATGGGAAAATTCATGTTCTATTCGGGTTCTGCGGCACTTCTCGGCTGTGTACTCGGCTACGGTGCAGGAACATATCTTTTCCCGAAGATAATCTGGAAGACCTATGAGCTTATGTATCTGAAACTGCCTATGCCTTATCTTTTTGATAAAAAGCTTGCGCTTATCGCACTGGCAGTGTCGCTTATATGCTCTGTTGGAACTACATTATTCACCTGTAGATTGGAGCTTGCGGAAACAGCCGCAGGACTTATGCGCCCGAAAGCTCCGAAAGCAGGAAAGCGAGTATTGCTGGAATACGTTGGATTTATCTGGAAACGCCTTAAATTCCTTCATAAAGTGTCTATACGAAATATTTTCAGATATAAGAAGCGCTTCTTTATGATGATACTTGGTATCGGCGGCTGTACAGCTCTGCTGGTCACAGGTTTCGGCTTGAAGGACTCTATTGCAGGCTTTGCGGAAATGCAGTATGACGAGATACAAATAGCCGACGCTTCTGCTAACCTGAGAAATGTGGGAAGTGAGCTTCCGCAGGAGCTTAAAGATGTTCTCGCAGAAAATACCGAGGACTACAGCCTGCTCTATACAGGTTCATGGGACTTGCTGTACGGCAAAAAGGTCAAGAGCGTTACCGTGAATGCCGCAGACAGCTTTGATAATATGGAGAAATACTTCAAATTCCGCAGTATGGACGGAATTGAGCTTGCTCCGCCTGCTGACGGTGAAGCTATAGTAAGCCACAGTATCTCAGAGCGATACGGTATTAAAAAAGGCGATTTTGTAATGCTTGTGTTAAAGCGCCACTACCAGTTCTGGTTTGCGATTTTGGCACTGCACAAGATTGGTGCAGTAGCAATTCCGGCAACAAATCTTTTGCTGAAATCCGATTTTGAATACCGTTTTAAAGCCGGTAATGTAGATGCGATTCTTTGTACGGCAGACGGCCCGGTTTCCCGTGAGGTTGATAAAGCGTGCCGCAGTTACAAAAATCTGAAAGTAAAAATCATGGTTGGTGCCAGCCGCAAAGGATGGCGCAGCTTT
>SFFP01000109.1 GCA_004556875.1 Ruminococcus flavefaciens | reverse complement strand
CGCGAACCACTTTAGGTTTGCGATTTTTCTGAAGCTCCAGAAATTTTTTCAGTATTTTTACAAGAACATTCGAAGTTACCCTTGCTGATCTGAAAGACAAGGCAACGATTTTTTCATTGTTGTATTCCTGCATACCGAACCTCCTTTCTTCGTCAGGGTACAAAAAAAGCAGCTAAGTAAAATACTTAACTGCTTTGATAAGGTTAATCTGTACCGTACAGATCATGATTGACTTCTGCTGTATAGTAGCTGTTGATCGTTGCCGGAGCATTGTAAAGAGTTGTCATCAGATAGGATTTGATGTTTCTGACTTTGGTTGTGTTTCTGTCAAGACATTCGAGAATATATTCGATATGAGAGGAATTGATCTTAAGGAAACGGCTTTTTACGAGTTCTTTTGAAACAGTAGTTCTGCCTATGGTCAGCACTTCTGAAGAGGAACAGATACATTCAAGCATGATCTCGACTATTTCGTCAAGTCTCTGGCTGTCAACCTGTTCCCGGAGTGTTTCATAATCGATATTCTGATAAATGACTGCTTTGTAAATTCGCATCTCATCCATCTTATCACGCTGATTGATAGATAAGATATCAGAAAAATCTTTATTTGATTCTTCTTTAGTTGATTTCTCTTTACTTAATTGTCCCGAATTATCCTGACCGGGTTTTACCTGTCCGGATTTTTTCCGGTCAGGCAGTTTACGGACAGGTTTGTTATGAAGAGGTTTCTGAAAAAACGTGTACTGCATCTGTTCGAATCTGCCTGAACTGTTTCTTTCACGGTATCTGCTGAGATAACCGGCAGCTTCAAGCTCTTTCAGAATAGATGAGATCGTATCTGAACATTCAAGACAGATCGCAGACAGTCCTTCAATAGTCATGTCCCAGTCCGGAGGGAGGGAGAGAACCAGAGCCTGAAGACCTTTTGCTTTCAGGGAAAGCCTGCGGTCACGCATAAGCTCATTAGAGATAACTGTATAGCCGGCATTGAATTCGACCTTACAGTATGCCATCAGTATTCATCCTCTCTGAAAAAAATCCTGATAATTTTTCAGAAACCTATTGACACCCAGTGCGTTTTGTGCTTCGGGTTCAAGATTTTTTTCAATATAAGTCTTGACAAAATCTTTGTTCTGTGCATTGAAGCCTTCCGGAGAAATTACTGAAAGAGTATTGACAAACACTGAATTATGTGGTATGGGAGAAGCTCTGCCTCCTGTTGGTTTGATAAGCATGTGACACAATCCTTTCAATTTATTCATAACAACAAAAAAAGCCCCGTACCAACGATGTATAAACATCGTCGATACGAGGCTTTGATTTTATTTGATTATCCTACTTCAAGACACATTACCATAGTAATGTCTTTCCATTGGTTCTTTCTTAGGTATTTCCCATGTGCCTTCTGATATGCCTGAGCATATTCGAAGTTTATAGGGAACTCCCATGAAATCGTGAAAGGTTGATTAATCCCTATCAGCGATAGCAGCCTGAGCAGCAGCGAGACGAGCGATCGGAACACGGAAAGGTGAGCAAGATACATAGTCGAGGCCGATCTTGTGGCAGAACTCAACAGATGTAGGATCACCGCCGTGCTCACCGCAGATACCGCAGTGGAGCTTAGGATTTACAGGCTTACCGAGCTTGATAGCCATTTCCATGAGCTTACCAACACCAGCCTGATCGAGCTTAGCGAATGGATCGTTCTCGAAGATCTTCTTGTCGTAGTAAGCGCCGAGGAACTTACCAGCATCGTCACGAGAGAAGCCGTAAGTCATCTGTGTAAGGTCATTTGTACCGAAGCAGAAGAAGTCAGCGTTCTTAGCGATCTCATCAGCTGTAAGAGCAGCTCTTGGGATCTCGATCATTGTACCAACTTCATACTCGAGGTTAGCGCCAGCCTCAGCGATAACAGCGTCAGCAGTCTCAACAACGATCTTCTTAACGTACTTGAGTTCCTTAACATCGCCAACGAGTGGGATCATGATCTCAGGCTTAACGTTCCAGTCTGGGTGGTTCTTCTTAACGTTGATAGCAGCCTTGATAACAGCCTTTGTCTGCATAGCAGCAATCTCAGGATATGTTACAGCAAGACGGCATCCTCTGTGACCCATCATTGGGTTGAACTCGTGGAGTGAAGCAATGATGTTCTTGATATCCTCAACGGACTTGCCCTGTGAATCAGCAAGGAGCTTGATATCAGCTTCTTCTGTAGGAACGAATTCGTGGAGAGGTGGATCGAGGAAACGGATAGTAACAGGGTTACCCTCGAGAGCTTCATAGAGAGCCTCGAAGTCGTTCTGCTGCATTGGCTCGATCTTAGCGAGAGCAGCTTCTCTTCCTTCAACTGTATCTGAGCAGATCATCTCACGGAAAGCAGCGATTCTGTCAGCCTCGAAGAACATGTGCTCTGTACGGCAGAGACCGATACCCTCAGCGCCGAGCTCTCTTGCCTTCTTAGCGTCAGCAGGAGTATCAGCATTTGTTCTAACCTTGAGAGTTCTGTACTTATCAGCCCAAGCCATGATTCTTCCGAATTCACCGGCGATCTGAGCATCAACAGTAGGAATGATACCATCGTAGATGTTACCTGTTGTACCATCGATTGAGATGTAGTCGCCTTCCTTGAATGTCTTTCCGCCGAGCTCGAACTTCTTGTTAGCTTCGTCCATCTTGATGTCGCCGCATCCTGAAACGCAGCACTCACCCATACCACGAGCAACAACAGCAGCGTGTGATGTCATACCGCCGCGAACTGTGAGGATACCCTGAGCAGCCTTCATACCTGTGATATCTTCCGGAGATGTCTCAAGACGTACGAGAACTACCTTTTCGCCCTTAGCAGCCCACTCTACAGCGTCATCAGCTGTGAATACGATCTTACCGCAAGCAGCTCCTGGTGAAGCACCGAGACCCTTGCCGATAGGAGTAGCAGCCTTGAGAGCCTTTGTATCGAACTGTGGGTGGAGAAGTGTATCGAGGTTTCTTGGGTCGATCATTGCAACAGCTTCCTGCTCTGTCTTCATGCCCTCATCAACGAGGTCACAAGCGATCTTGAGAGCAGCCTGTGCAGTTCTCTTACCGTTTCTTGTCTGGAGCATATAGAGCTTCTTGTTTTCAACAGTGAACTCCATATCCTGCATATCGTGATAGTGATTTTCGAGAGTCTGGCAAACTTCCTTGAACTGAGCGAAAGCCTCAGGGAATGTATCAGCCATCTGCTGGATAGGCATAGGAGTACGAACACCGGCAACAACGTCTTCGCCCTGTGCGTTTGTGAGGAACTCACCCATGAGCTTCTTCTCACCTGTAGCAGGGTCACGAGTGAAGGCAACACCTGTACCGCAGTCATCGCCCATGTTACCGAATGCCATTGACTGTACGTTTACAGCAGTACCCCAAGAGAATGGGATATCGTTATCTCTTCTGTATACGTTAGCTCTTGGGTTGTCCCATGAACGGAATACAGCCTTGATAGCGCCCATGAGCTGCTCCTTAGGATCGTCAGGGAAGTCTACGCCGATCTTGCTCTTATATTCAGCCTTGAACTGACCAGCAAGTGTCTTGAGATCGTCAGCTGTAAGCTCAACGTCCTGAGTTACACCCTTTTCAGCCTTCATCTTGTCGATGAGTTCTTCAAAGTACTTCTTACCAACTTCCATAACTACGTCAGAATACATCTGGATGAATCTTCTGTAGCAGTCCCAAGCCCATCTTGGGTTATTTGACTTTTCAGCAATTGTGTTAACAACTGTCTCATTGAGACCGAGGTTAAGGATTGTATCCATCATACCAGGCATTGAAGCTCTTGCACCTGAACGAACAGATACGAGGAGAGGATTTTCCTTATCTCCGAACTTCTTTCCTGTGATTCCTTCCATTTTAACGATATACTCGTTGATCTCAGCCTGAATCTCATCAGAGATACCGCCGTCCTCATAATACTGAGTACAAGCCTCTGTTGTGATTGTGAAACCCTGAGGAACAGGGAGACCGATGTTTGTCATCTCAGCCAGATTTGCACCCTTACCGCCGAGAAGCTCTCTCATGTTGGCATTACCTTCAGAGAAAAGGTAACAATACTTATTTGCCATTGGTGTATACCTCCAGTTTTTAACATTACCGAATGATCTCAAAAAAGGACATCATTCGAGTTATACATATTATAACACATCTCAGAAAAAATTACCATATATGTGATGCCAAAAATTAGGCGTTAAAATTGATGCACTTTGTACAAAATTTAACAAAGCGTTTTGTTTTATGCGAAAAAAGCTTGCAATTATTTGTAAAGTATGTAAAAATAGTTAGGTGGCGATATCAGCAGTTTCGGTCTGTAATATCAAATAAGCCGATATGCGGATACGCAATGTTAAATAACAAGGAGCAAATATAATTATGAAAAAACTTACTGCACTTCTCTTGACCTGTACCGCTTTTATCTGCGCAGCAGTTTCATGCGGTGACAAAAAGGATGATACTTCATCTTCAGCAAAGAAAACCGAAACAACTACAACTGCTGAGGCAACAACCGAAGCAGCTACTGAGGCAGAGGACGAAACTACAACCGAGGCTGAAAAGAAAGACGAGGACAAGACCGAAGCTGATGACAGCAAGTCTGATGAGAAGTCAGATGACGAAAAGAAGGATAACGGCAGCGCTCTTACAGATACAGAAGTAGCTGCTGATGTTATTGCTGAGTTAGAAGCAGAGAGCAAGAAATTCTCTGAAGTTACTGTAAAGCCTGATATGGATGCTGTACTTGGCTATCTTTATCCTAAGGCTTTAGTCGATGCTCTTAAAGAAGCAGGCTATTCCGATGCTATGGGTGAAGAGGAAGAAGGCGGCACGCTCAATGAGTGCAAGATCGATAATGTCAAGGAACTCAATGCTGAGGCACTTGCAGGTGCTGAAAAATACTTCTCATATTTCGCAGAGATGCTGGATGTAGAAGGACTCAGCGTAAAGGCAGAAAAAGGATATTTCTACGATCTTACAACAGATATTGAAAAGGGCAGCGAACAGAGCAAGGAAACAGAGCCCCTCTGCCTCGTTTACCTCAAGGATGAGGGCTGGAAGGTCGTTCCTGTAGAAGCAGGCGATCTTCTTAATATGGACGATCCTATGGCTGCTATGGAATAATTATCGGTATACTGACCGATACAAGGGGATAAATAAATTTCTTGGGAGAAATAAATGAAAAAGAGAATATTGGCGGCAATGACTGCTTTGCTGACTGTATGCGCAGTTTCCTGCGGCAGCAGTAAAAGCGGTGATAAGCCGTCAGAAGCAAATACAACTGTAAATGATACAACAGAAACAAACACTGAAATATCCGAGAAGGTACAGGACGGTTCTAAGCCGAGACTGACTACCGATCCCGAAAAGGCGAAAAAGAGCAAGAAAACAAGCAAGACAACGGCAACAATGCCGACAGTGTCATTGCCTGCTTTTGAGCCTAAGACGACAGCTCCTGCCCCGACAAAAGCCGACAGAATGTCAAGAGACGCAAATGACGGAATGATGAATATGGCGGCAAGAGGATACGTTGAAGCTCTTGCGAAAAATGACGTTGAGCTTATGGGCAGCAAGATGTATCCGTCTAAGATAATCGACGCTATGAAGGCAATGGGCGACCTCGGTCAGCAGCTCGTCGGAGATGAGGAAATTGAGGAAGGCGGAAGATTAGCTTCTTTCAATGTTGACGAAAGCGTTATCCTTACCGATGAACAGCTTGCCGATGTTGAGAACTTTTACAAGGATTACTTCAAAATGCTGGATGGAGGAGATCTGGATATAACAGTCACTGACGGACGTGAGCTGACAGTAAGCGTTGTGGCTCTTATGCCGTCTGAAAAGGAAGAGCTTACCGAAAAGCTCACGGTAGTTAAGACGGAAGAGGAGGGCTATAAGGTCCTTCCTTTAGCTGTGTCAGAGCTTGACGTATATTGAGGATAAGGTACAGATCGGGTATTTGATGCGGATCATTTGCACCGCTGTATTACGGTGCGAAATATAGATCTTTCATGATACTTTAGGAGGAACAAGAAATGAACAAGGCAATTATCTTAGCAGGAGGACAGGGCAAGCGCATGAAAGCGGAAATGCCTAAGCCTCTTTTCAAGGTTCTTGGCGAGCCGATGCTTCGCTGGGTGATATCTGCCTGTGAAAATGCGGGGATAAATGATATCTGCGTAGTAAAGGGCTTTAAAGGCGAGATGATAGATGAATATCTCGGCGGAAAATATACAACTGTGCTTCAGGCAGAAAGACTCGGTACGGGTCATGCTGTACAGCAGGCTGTTCCTTTCCTTGAAGAAGATACCGATGGAAATACACTGGTGTTATGCGGAGATGCTCCGTTTATTGACGCTGAGACTATAAAAGAGTCGCTTGTTATACATAAACAGCAGAACAACGCCGTAACAGTTATCACAGCTGAGCTTGATGATCCTTTCGGCTATGGAAGAATAATCCGCTCAGAGGGCGGTATAAGCGGCATTGTTGAGCAGAAGGACGCTACTGATGAGCAGCGTAAGATAAAGGAA
>SFFP01000108.1 GCA_004556875.1 Ruminococcus flavefaciens | reverse complement strand
ACGTACACTGTCAAGTCT
Source organism: Ruminococcus flavefaciens (assembly GCA_004556875.1). Lineage (GTDB taxonomy): Bacteria > Bacillota > Clostridia > Oscillospirales > Ruminococcaceae > Ruminococcus > Ruminococcus flavefaciens_S. The sequence continues at coordinate 6,843 of SFFP01000108.1, read as the reverse complement.
GTCGTCTGAAAGTCCGAAGTCCATAGCCTTGTAATTCCATGCGGCTCTGCCTATACCGTGCTTTTCAAATACAGAGTTGATAGTTTTGTACCACTTGACAGTATCTTCGGGAGATACAACATCTATACAGCCATATTCGCCGCAGTAAAGACCGCTTCCGAACTGCTCTGCCTTAGCGATAGCTGTAGAGAAAAGGTTTTCGAAGTATTCTTCGCAAGCCTCACTGTCCTCAAAAGACATGCGCTCTTCGGGGATGATGGCATCGGTCCAGTATGCGCCCTGATGACCAGTTCCACTTGTTGATAAAGCTCGCGTCTGTGACTTCGTTAAGAAGCTCAAAAGCTACCATTTCGGTCATAGAGCCATAGCGCTTTGCGACTTTCTCCCAAAGGAGGTAGAAACGCTCCTGATATTCGGGACTGTCAAAAAATCCGCTTTCATTCTCGCTGTAATAATCAAATGAGAATCCTGCGGTCTTGTGCAGGTCGAGGATAAGGTTAAGGCTGTATTTTTTTGAATACTCAACTGCCTTATCAAGATATCCGAAGCCTTCATTGCTGAACGTGCCGTCAGTTTTTTCGATAATATTATAGTCAAAAGGAACACGAACATGGTCTATGCCCCATGAAGCTGCTGTTTTGAAGTCATTTTCCTGTATGAATGTATCAAGGTGTTCTTTTTCGTAATTACACTGCGAAAGCCAGCCGCCAAAATTGACGCCTTTGTTAAAACCCTGTATTTTTTTCATCTCGCATCGCCTCCCATGATCTAAGTATAGCATATTATAATTTGAAAATATAGTTGTTTTATGTGAAAAATAATAAATTTATGATATATACTGCTAACAGATATTACATAGCTAATGTAAGCTATTGCTTTAATAGAACAGTAAAGCAGCTGTTTTGCAATGAGGTAAGCATTGGCAATTTATTATCTTTGCTTGACAATAACAGAGAAATAGTATATAATAAACTTGTGAGAAATCACAGAACTTCTACTACCAAGAAAGCCCTTCCTGATGGAGGGGCTTTTCTTATGATTCAGAAATAAAAAATTTATGACAAGCTTTAAAAATGAAAAAACCTCGCAGAAATTCTGCGAGGAATGGCGCGGATTGAGAGATTTGAACTCTCGCGCCGGTTTCCCGACCTACTCCCTTAGCAGGGGAGCCCCTTCACCACTTGGGTAAATCCGCAAACCGACGAGCGAGAAACTCACCGATAAAAAAATTGGCGGAGAGGGTGGGATTCGAACCCACGTGACCGTTAAGTCAAACGGTTTTCAAGACCGCCTCGTTATGACCGCTTCGATACCTCTCCATTTTTGTATTTTGTTGTGTCTGCTTGACTCAGCTTTTATATTATATCACGATGAGGGGAAGTTGTCAAGAAAAAAATCAAAAAAGTTGCGACAATAAATTTTCAACAATTTTGTTTATAATCAACAAAGAATTTGTGCTGGGCAGCTATGATGCCCAATAAATTGGGAGAAAATGAAAATTCCTATGTTTTTTTTCGGGATTTTCGGAAAATATACTTTACATATCTTTAAATTTAGTGTAAAATAAACTATAGATAAATTTTAGTGAGGTGCTATATGGAACCAAAGTATAAAAGAGTATTATTAAAGGTCAGCGGCGAAGCTCTCGCAGGCGACAATAAGACAGGTCTTAATTATGATGTGGTTACTGATATATGTAAGAGCATCAAGAAGTGTGCAGACGCAGGTGCTGAAGTAGCAGTCGTAGTGGGCGGAGGCAACTTCTGGAGAGGTCGTTCCAGCGGAGCTATGGACAGGACACGCGCAGACCACATCGGTATGCTTGCAACAACAATGAATGCACTTGCACTCGCAGATGTACTTGAGTCGCTTGGCTGTGTAGTTCGTGTACAGACAGCTATTGCAATGGCACAGGTAGCAGAGCCTTATATCCGCAACAGAGCTGTAAGACACCTCAGCAAGGGCAGAATAGTTATATTCGGCTGCGGAACAGGTAACCCATTCTTCTCCACAGATACAGCAGCAGCACTTCGTTCTGTAGAGATACAGGCTGACATTCTTCTCAAGGCAACTCTTGTAGACGGCGTATACGACAAAGATCCCCATAAGTATGATGATGCAAAGAAGTATGATACCCTTACTTTCTCACAGGTCATCGGCGAAGATCTTGGAGTTATGGACAGCACAGCAGCAGCTATGTGCCGTGACAATCACATGAAGATGCTTGTATTCGATCTCAGCCGTCCGGATAATATTTATGATGCAATAATGGGCAAGAACATCGGTACAGTGGTATCCGAAGACTAAAATACGAATAATTTACTGAAAGGACTGTTATATTATGAAAGAACAGCTTAATATCGCTAAGGAAAAAATGAATAAGAGCCTTAATGCTCTCGGAAACGAATTTGCTTCTATCCGTGCAGGAAGAGCAAATCCCGGCGTTCTCGACAAGGTTATGGTTGACTACTACGGAGCAGCTACACCTGTAAACCAGATGGCAGCAGTTTCTGTTTCAGAGGCAAGAATACTCGTTATCCAGCCATGGGACAAGTCAACGCTCAAGCTTATCGAAAAGGCTATCCAGGCATCTGATATCGGTATCCAGCCTGTAAACGACGGCAACGTTATCCGTCTTGCTTTCCCACAGCTCACAGAGGATCGCCGTAAGGAGCTTTGCAAGAGCATCAAGAAGTACGGCGAAGAGTGTAAGGTAACTGTTCGTTCTATCAGACGTGATACTATGGAAAAGTACAAGGCTATGAAGAAGAACGCAGAGATCACAGAGGACGATCTCAAGGACTGCGAGAAGAAGGTACAGGATCTTACAGATAAGATGTGTGCAGACGTTGACAAGATGGTAGCAGACAAAGAAAAAGAGATCATGACAGTCTGATTGGTGAAATATGGCATTATTCGGTAAAAAGGAAAAAACTGAGCTTACGCTGCCCGAGAAACTTCCCGAGCACGTAGGCTTTATCATGGACGGAAACGGCAGATGGGCTAAGAAACGCGGTCTGCCTCGTTCATTCGGTCATCGTGAGGGTGCTAAGAACTTCAAGAAGATAGTTCGCTACTGTAAGGATATCGGACTGAAAAATATCAGCTTCTATGCTTTTTCCACTGAGAACTGGCAGCGTCCTTCCGATGAAGTAAATACTATCATGGAGCTTTTTCGTGATTATATCGTTGATGTAAGAAACTTCCTCAGCGAGAATACCCGTATGGTCTTTCTCGGCGACAAGAGCGCCTTTGATGAGGACTTGCAGGAAAAAATGATAAAGCTTGAAGAGGATACCGCTAAGTATGACGAGATGACTCTTATGATGGCTGTAAACTACGGCGGCCGTGACGAGCTTGCTCATGCTGCGAGAATACTCGCACAGAAGGCTGTAAACGGCGAGATACGTCCCGAAGACATCAACGAGCAGTCAATAGCAAACGAGCTTTATACAAAGGGAATACCCGATGTAGACCTTGTTATACGTCCCAGCGGCGAGCTGAGACTTTCAAACTATCTTATCTGGCAGTGTGCCTATGCAGAGTATTATTTTACGGACGTTCTCTGGCCTGATTTTACTCCTGCCGAGCTTGACAAGGCTCTTATCGACTTCGACAGCAGACACCGCCGTTTCGGAGGTGTGTAATGCTTACACGAATAATTTCAGGTGCTGTGGGAGTTGTACTCCTCGGTGCAGTGCTTTTCTTCCATGACACTATAGTTCTGCCCATAGCAGTTGCTGCAATTATCGCAGTAATGCTCTTCGAGCTTCTGCGTGCAGTAAAGCTCCACAAGTGTCTGCCCATACTCATTGCGGCAGAGGCTTGCGGAATTGCCGTACCGATACTCTATGGTATATTCACGAAGCTTTCGGTGGACGGACCTGCTGTCCTGCCGCATAACGAATTCAAGGCGTGGCGCTATGCCCATGATTACAACTTATATGTATTCGGTATAATACTGCTCTGTGCCTTTGTTGTGTTCATTACATGGCTGAGAAAGCACAAGGAGATACGTTATGAGCAGGTATTCTTTGTACTTGCGGTAATGATACTTGTGCCGCAGGCTATGACCACTATGGTGCGCATGGAGCGCTATGACTCTGAGAACGGACTCTTCCTTCTCATAATGGGGCTGTGCGGTGCATGGATAGCTGATACGGGGGCTTACTTCACAGGCGTTGCTCTCGGCAAGCATAAGCTTTGCCCTGAGATAAGCCCTAAGAAGACTATCGAGGGACTTGTTGGCGGTATCCTTACAACGGCTATCGTTTACACTGTGGCATTTTCATGCTATTATGGCTTTACTGCAAAGAGAGCGGTCATCGCTTTCATTACAGGAGCAGTCTGCGCAGTCATCGGTACTGTGGGAGATCTTTCGGCTTCTATGGTAAAGCGCCAGATAGGCTTCAAGGACTACGGCAAGATCATGCCGGGACACGGCGGACTCATGGATCGCTTTGACAGCGTTCTTTTTGTGCTGCCTACATTCTATGTATTCATCACCTTGTTTGGTGTACAGTGATATTGCTGAAACGGACTATTCACGAATAGTCCATTTCGCATTTTATAATGAATTTTATCATAAAATCATACGGGAAGATATTTCCGTGAAAAGGGGAAAGTATAATGGATAAAACTGTGTCGATACTGGGTTCGACAGGTTCGATCGGAACGCAGTCCCTTGAGGTCTGCGAGAAGCACGGCATAAAGGTGGCAGCTCTTGCTGCTCACAGCAGCGTTGAAGCTCTTGAGCAGCAGATAAGAAAATTTAAACCCGCATATGCCTGCATTTACAACGAAGCAAAGTACAGTGACCTTAAAAGCCGTATTTCCGATATGAATGTTAAGCTGCTATCGGGAATGGACGGACTCTGTGCACTTGCTTCTCTTAATGAAGCTGACATTGTCCTCAACTCCGTTGTGGGCATGGTTGGACTTCTTCCTACTCTCACAGCTATTGAAGCAGGAAAAGACCTTGCCCTTGCAAATAAAGAGACCCTTGTTGCAGGCGGTGAGCTTGTAATGAAAGCTGCTGCTGACAGAGGAGTAAGGATATACCCTGTTGACAGCGAGCACTCGGCTATATTCCAGTGCTTACAGGGCAATAAGCGTTCACAGCTCAGCAAGATAATCCTCACAGCCTCAGGCGGACCTTTCTTTGGCAGAAGCTATGAAGAGCTGAAAAAAGTCACAAAGGCACAGGCTCTTCATCACCCTAACTGGGACATGGGGAATAAAATAACCATCGACTCTGCTACACTTATGAACAAGGGACTGGAGTTCATCGAAGCAAAATGGCTTTTTGATCTTACTCCGGATCAGATAGAGATAGTTGTGCATCGTCAGAGTGTTGTACATTCGGCTGTGGAGTACAACGACTATTCCGTTATCGCTCAGCTTGGCGTACCTGATATGAAGATACCGATACAGTACGCCCTGCTCTATCCTGACCGTATGAGCTGTCCGACAGGAAGACTGTCACTTACGGATTATGGAAAGCTCACCTTTGAAAAGCCTGATTACGATACATTCAAGTGCCTTTCAGCGGCTATCGAAGCCATAAAAAGAGGCGGAGCTTATCCGTGTCTTGTAAATTCCGCAAACGAAGAGGCGGTAAGGGCTTTCCTCAATGATGAGATACAATTTATAGAGATAGGCGAGATAGTTTCGTCAGTGCTTGATGATTTCCCTGCATCCAATATTAAAAATTATGATGATGTGATGGCTGCCGACAAGGCTGCAAGAGCATATGTAAGAGAACACATCTCATAAAGGCTCTCGATTTAGAAAGGATAAATACATGGGTATTGTAATTGCAATTGTTATTTTCGGACTGATCGTCACTGTCCATGAGTTCGGACATTTTATATGTGCAAAGCTCAGCGGGATCAAAGTGCTTGAATTTTCCGTTGGAATGGGACCTAAGCTTCTTCAGAAGCAGAAGGGCGAGACAAAATATTCACTCAGAGCACTGCCGCTTGGCGGTTACTGTGCAATGGAGGGCGAGGACGCTGCAAACAGTGACCCGAGAAGCTTCCGCAACGCAAAGCTCTGGAAGAGAATGGTGGTTCTTGCGGCAGGTCCATTCATGAATTTTGTTCTCGGATTTATTGCAATAATCATATTTGTCTGCATGATGGACGGCGTTCCGACAACTACTATTGATAAATTCGGAATGAATGTAGCCGATGACGGAACAGTGACATATTACTCGGAGAGCTATGAATGCGGACTCAGAGAAAACGATAAGCTCATATCTATTGACGGTATCAGGATATACAGCATGATGGATATCAATTATATTTTCCCTGAAGCAGCTGCTAAAAAGCCTCACAAAGTAGTAGTAAAGCGTGACGGTGAAAGAATAAAATTTGACGATGTATATTTCTGTGTAGGTGACGAGACTACCGAGAGAAGAGACTTTATCCTTATATACAAGGACAAAAATCCATTGACCGTTGTCAAAGGCTCGGGAGATTTCTTTATGTCAATGACCCATATAATCGGTCTTTCGCTGAAAAAAATGGTGACAGGAAATATAGAAAAAGAAGAGATATCAGGTCCTGTAGGAGCTGTCTCTGCTATCAGCACTACTGCCAAGCAGTCGGAAAATATTTCTGAAGCCATATTCAATCTTCTTTATATGATGGCGCTTATCAGTATCAACGTTGGAATATTCAATCTTCTTCCGATACCGGGTCTTGACGGCGGACGACTTCTCTTCTGCCTTATTGAGCTTGTACGCCGTAAGCCTATCAAGCCGGAGCATGAGGGATATGTTCATCTTGCAGGCATGGTGCTTCTCTTTGAAATAATGATATTTGCAACATACAACGATAT
>SFFP01000107.1 GCA_004556875.1 Ruminococcus flavefaciens | reverse complement strand
TTTTCTAAAGTACGATACAGATGGTAATCTCGTTCCTGACAAGGTGGCTCTTAAAGTGGCTAATGTAAACACATACGGCATCAAGGTTTATGTTCTTGTCGAGTTTAAAGACGTAGATAATAAGTCATATATTGTTATATATGCTGGGCACTATGAGAATAATTCAAATTCTCTCGTAGTTCCAAGTTCAGCACTTCGCAATCTGGCTCTTGCCTATGCTATAACGGTTCACAAGATGGAAGGCAGTCAGTCCAAGATAGTTATTGCTCCCTTATTCAAGTGCAAGGCACGAGGCTTTGTAAGTAAGAACCTTGTATATACAGCTTGGAGCCGTGCTAGTGAGGCTCTATATGTCGTAGGTGATGTGTCTATTTATCAATCATCTGCTCTGGGTACTGCTAGCAAGATAAACAATCTGGCTACACGGATTACTCCGTGTGATATTTCGTAGAAAGGATAATAAGACAATGCAGAAACAGGTTTTATACTCAAGAATTAACGGCATAACGACATTTCGCAGCCTAAATGAGGTTGGTGAGGTTACCAAGACGGTATCTATTCCTACTTTGCTGATGTCTCCTGTCACAGATGACTTTAAGGCTTTCCCAGCTCGTATGCTTACGGTGCAAGGTGCTGATATTTCAGCTAGTATGTCTCTCAAGACACTATCTGCTGTTACAGGCAAGACGAGTGTTGGGGAGTTCTCCCAGATAATTGCTAACCTAGCAGTTACTAATGCTCCTTGTTACACAGATAAGGGTATTGGTAGAAGCCTATATCTCGCTTCTTTGAAGGATATTCCGACAAACAAGTCGATAAAAGACCAGCCTATACCGATTGTGCATCTTACAGTGTACAATAAGGACGGCAAGGCGGGTATGACCGTTCACGAAGGTGACATTACAATTCGTGCTACTGACATAAAAGTACACATCAAGGCTGAATGTGCTGATATCAGAGTGCTGGTTTCCCTGCTAAACAAGGGTGAACTCTTCAAGATTATCTGATAAAGTAGTCTTAGACAGCAGATAATTTATTATCGGGAATATAATCTCGAAAATCAAATTTTTGGGCTTTTCCTGTCCATTTATACACTTTCTTTTACGGCTGTGCTTAGACACAGCCACCGTCCCACGCATAAGGCGTAAATTCGCCGTAGGCGTGTCCAATTCCCTCGTAGGTTTCGCACTCTCCTACTTGGGTACTCTTTGACTGTGGGCTAGTCCCAAAAGATTAGCCCTATATATGCCCGTAATGGGCTCCAATACTCCATTGGTAAAAGGGGCAATCAGGCGGTTCCTCCTAGTTGCCCCAAATATCCTAGCAAGAGGGGCAATACCTCAAGTTAGGCGTTCGATTTTTATTTTTTCCTTCCTGTTTAGGCAAGTCAGCTAGTTTCCACCATTTTTAGTTGACTTGCCACTCTTCTAGATATGGTACTTGCAAGCCAGTCACTTGCAAGAGCCTCCTTGTGTCAATGCGAGTTCGCCACACCCGCATAAAAGCCTAGCGGCAGTCTTCCGCCAGGCTAGACAGGCTAGCGGAAGTTTTCTTTCTTTTTTTTCTTCGGCTAGCCTATATGCCCCGATAGGCGTAAATTCGCTAGTTGAGGCTCCAGAGACAACTCTCGCAGGCTTAGCCAGCTTAGAGTTCTCAAAATGGCTGAGATTTTTGCAACTAGGCAGTAGACAGACACGTGCTGATTACACGGAATGTGAGCCTATACCGCAAAATCTCAGCTTAGATAAGTGAATAAATCCCGCTTAGGCTGTAGTTAAATTATTAACGATAGCATAATAGCGTAAGATTTATTTCTTACATTTCTTCAATCGAGGTGATACTTGTGCTAACGACCGATATACAATATCGACAGTCCTACCTAGCACGAGTTCGTAAAACCTTAGATAGCGTTATAGCTGTCCTACAGCAGAATTTCGGCGGTGCAGATGTGCTGTCAGAGTTGTGCCAGATGAGAGGTTACGAAGACCCAAAGATGTTTGCCCACCTAGCAGACAAGGGTGTATTCAAAATGCCTTATCTATCCGACATTCAGATTTTGATGCAGAACAAGCTAGACGCTCCAACATTAAGGCATTTAGGGTTAATTGACGATGCAGGCAATTATTTCCTAGAGGGTAGATACGCTATCCCAATCAGGAATTACAGCGGAGTCCCCCTAGCCTTAGTTTGTTGGTACCCAGATAAGCGAAAGTACATAACAACGGGTACTCTAGGCTTTACAAACACCGCCACTTTCTTCAATGCTGATACTTACAAGCAGGCTTTCAAGTTCCCAGATGGCATATCCCGTGCTTTTGTGGTAGAGGGCATATTCGATGCTTTATCTATTTCAAGCCTAGGGTACTGTGCCCTAGGCAACCAAGGCTTGCCGTTAAGCCCAGTGAAGAAAGAAATGCTCTCCAGATTTGACAGGGTGTACTTCATACCTGACAATGACCGCCCAGGCAGAATGAGCAACAAGTATCTGTGTACACATAGTTCACACTTGTGGGACACAGACAATGGTTATCTTATCCAGATACAGTCACATACTTGCAAAGATATGGACGATGTTATCAAGAAAGGTAGGCTTGATAGCCTAGATAGCTGGATAACCGATAACAGACTGCTTCGTGTCAGCATATAAGACACCTAGGGCTTGCCTAGTATCGCAAGCAGGCTGGAAGAGGGTACTTCACGACCCCCCAGAAGAATTTTATGTTTTACAAAGGAGAACAAAACCATGGCTAGACTTTCAATGGACCAGATTAACGCAACAATGATTGCTGCTTCGGCGGCACAGGAAGCCCCTAACAACGCCTCTAAGGTGTGGAACAACGATTTCCCGCTTATGCAGACACCTCTCAACCGCAAGATACTTGTTTATATCCCCGCAGATGTTGAACAGCGTAAGGTAGAGCTGCTTATCCACGACATCCACAAGGGCAAGATGTTCGGTCAGGCACGTTGCATTAACGGCTTATCCGCAGGCTTTGAGCAGGCAGGCTACACAGGTGAGTGCCCGTATTGCAAGGCTACAGAGGCGGCTTGGGAGCTATACAACTTTAAGCTCGACCAGAAGGCTAAGGAACTCGGCGTAACAAGAGATAACGACCCCGATGAACTCCTCAAGGGTACTAGGGAGAACCTGCTCAAGGAGATGGCTGTTAAGAACGCAGATAAGTACATCTGCTTCCCTGTTGTTATTCTTCCTAGCGATAACCTCGGCAATCTCGACCCCAACTCACAGGAACCCTGCAAGGCAGTATATGTACTGTGGCGTAAACAGCGTTATGACGACAAGTTCAGTTCTGACGTTCTAGACGGCAGAGAGTCGCCCGCAGGCACATTTGAAAGATGGTCTTTTACATACGACACCAAGGGTCAGCAGCCCAATGCTATGCAGTCAGCCAAGGCTCTCACCGTCAAGATTATCGAAAAGGCAGACCAGCTTGCAGCTCTCGTACCCTATACAGAAGCTTGCGAAAAGGTAGCAGCACCGTTTACACAGGCTATGGCTATCGACAACATCAAGGCTCTGAACTTCTACCCCTATGCTGATATCGAGGCAGACGCAGAGGCTTGCATCAAGCCTACAAGAGCAATCCTCGCAGCGGCACAGGCTATGGGTACTGTCGCAGATACAAATGCTCTTCCGCAGGCACAGACCGCAGCTCCCCAGATTGGCTCGGCTGAGTCGGCAGTTGCTAATTTCGGCGGCGTAGATATGAGTAATGCACAGCCTATGGGTACTGTTGGCGGCGTAGGCACAGTTCCTACCACTTCCGTTTTCGGTGCTATGCCCAATGCAGGTGCAGAGGCAGCCCCCGTAGCACCTATCACTCCCGTAGCTCCCGTGTTCGGTAGCTAATTTAAAGCCATATAAACCTAAAGGCGAGGGTAGATGATATCCTCGCCTTTTTACTTTAATACATGGAGGCTTACAATGACTTACATAACAAGTAAGATAACTTTCAAAGTATTCAATATGCAAGGTCAGGACGTAACTGACACTAAAAGTTGGTATATCGGAGCAGACGGCACCCTATTTTTTGAAACAAATGACATAGACTGCCCTTTGCAGGAGGCAGATGCCTATTACTACGATATAGTCGAGATAAGACGAGAGGTAAAGTGGAAGTAGGCACAACAAGGGTATTACTTGAAGGCTTTAGCCTACTCTTTCACGCCCCAGGGCTACACATTAACGCCCTATCGGGCTTGTATTATGAGGAAGAGATAAGATAGCGTGAGGCAGAGATAAGATAGCATGAGGCAGAGATAAGATAGCATGAGGCAGAGATAAGATAGCATGAGGCAGAGATAAGATAGCGTGAGACAGATGAGCTTGCATCATAATGCAGAGGGCTTATTTTCTGCCCAGATATCAGTTTTCGCACACATAGGGTACTCTATCCCTCTCATTTTACCCTCTCCAAAGTTTTCCAAAATCTTCACAATTTTTGGAAATCGTCATACAGCCCTCTCACAGCCGTTTTAAGCGACTTTTCACCGTAGGGGTAATCGGATACTACTAAATCCCTAACCCCCTCTCAAATCGCCGCACAGTCTTCTTAAAATCGAAATCTCACTTTGGGTACTATTTGCTTTCTGCTTTTTCATCTCCTGACCAAAATCAAGGGGTGACATAAAAGCGAGTTAAAAGCCAATTTGAGATTTTTACCCTTATATATTGAGAACTTTATGCTAGGCAGACTGTCACCGATACATAATAGGTGATATTCTTATAGTTTTTCAAGTTATAATTATGCAAGGAGGAATTTCTATGAAACACACAGCAGTTATAATCCTAGTCACACTAATGCTTCTTTTAGGCGGCTGTACAAAGGGTGAGTTAGACGAAACACGCAGCCCTATTCCTATACCGCCCATTATCACGGAAGAGCCAGATTATGATATTGAACCTCTATCCGAGGATATCAATCACGAAGAATACACAGAAAGCTCGGTGAGATGTGTTGAAGACAGCGAGAATTAAGTCTTTTATGGCAATATGCCTAGCAACTGTGCTCCTAGCGGGCTGTTCTAATAGTCAGACGAACAAGTTCTTTAACTCCGATGACTACACAGATAGCACGGCAGCGACAGATAACACGGCAGCGACAGATAACACGGCAGCGACCGAGGGTACTACCGAAACAAGCGTAGATGAACCCTCCAGCTCCGAGAGTGATACCCCCAGTTCTGAAAATGCGTCATCTGAAACTCCAGATGAAGAAAAAGATTACCCAGAGATAACAACCTTCTTCAATTCGGGTACTCACCCAGATATATTTTATATCAAGGCTACAGGTTTTGACTATACACGCAAGACAGATGAGGTCAAGGCAATAATAACCGAGGGCTATATCACCGAAGGTGATAAGATAACAGGCTGTTATATGCGTATATACCCTATGATAGGCTTTAGTGGTGAGGTCTTTGACAGTTATACTGATGGGCTATACTCATTTGCTGATTTTGAGCGGCAAGATGATGACTCTTTCTTGCTTAATATCACGGGTGAGGTGCTAGAGAATATCCAGAAACTTAGTGCCTCTACTTCTATGGCTATGCTTGCTGGCAAAGCCGTATCCGAAGGATTGACTATCTTAGATGAGAAAGGTAATCTCTACACCGTAAGGAATGGCAATCTAATGCTGGTTACAGAAGATGGGCTAGCTAATATCCCTTCAGCAGAGGGTACTACAAGCGAAGCCGAGAGTACTACAAGCGAAGCCGAGAGTACTACAAGCGAAGCCGAGAGTGAGATTACAAGTGACCAAGATTAAATTAAGAAAGGTTAGATAATAATGAAACTGCATAATATTATTTGTGTTTCGTCAGAAGCAGATTTGCTTGATAATATCAAGTATATAGTTGACCAAGAGAACAGGACTGTGAAGGCTATCCTTGAAGATTGCTCCCTAGGTGCCCTTGATGCGTTACGCAGGTGCAATAATGGCAAGCCTGTCGTAGCCTATAATGATACCGAGGCTCTTGAACTGCTTATGCTGCCTGATAAGCTCGTAGCTGTGGCTAAATGTCACCCTGACGACAAGTTTGATATTGCTAGAGGCAAGAGCATCGCCAAGAAGAGGCTCTGTGAGAAATTCGACAGATACAGGACTAGAGCGTGGAATAAGTATCATACTCTGCTTATGAAACGTCTTAGAGCTACAAGCAGATGCATAGAACGGCATTATCATGAGCCTAGCTGCAATGAAGGAGACAGAATATGAAAAAGATTGCGTTAATCATAATATCTTGCTTGGCTATATTGACCTTAGCGGGTTGTACCAACAATGATAATTCTGAAACATCAACCACTGCTGCCACAGTTGGCGATACGACACCCGTGGAAGAGTCAGAGGGTACTCAAGATGTGCTTGAAAGCGTCAGAGAAGAGTTTGGTCGTACTCCAGATATGACTTACTATACCTATTACTATGGCGACAACGTTCCAGATGAGATATTAAACCCGCCTACATCAGAAGAGCCCACACCTTGGTGACAGGTTTAATTTAGGTCGTTTTGAAATTTAGCTATAAATTTTTCAAAACTACTTAGAA
>SFFP01000106.1 GCA_004556875.1 Ruminococcus flavefaciens | reverse complement strand
CTAAGAAATTCAAAGCAACGATCTCATCACGCTTCCTGATATATGCCTATTTCAGATTTTGGGTATTCTATGACTGCACATTTCTTGACAATTCCACTGCACAAAGCACAGCCATCATAATTTGTAAGCTTTATACAACAAAAAGCGTATCACGTTTACTGCGCGATACGCTCTTTCACTATTATTCACCTAATGAATCATACCATAATTTAAGTTCCATTTCACTTGCAGTCGGCTTGAAAAGCTTTGAGTCGACAATCTCGCCCTTTCCGTCAAAAAACGGCATGAGCTTTGAAGCTGTCTTGCCCATGTCACTGCCGCCCGATGTGGCAAAAAGACCTATTCTCTTGCCCGAAAAATCGTACTGCTTTACAAAGGTCTGGATAATATTCGGTGCGCCGTAATACCATATGGGAAATCCAATGAGCACAGTGTCATAATCCGCGAAATTTTCCACGCTTCCGACTATGGGTACATCTTTCTTGCCTATTTTCTCACGATTGCACCTTGCAAGCGGATTTTTCCAGTTTATATCTGCCTCTGAATATGGCTTTTCGGGCTTTATCTCAAACAGGTCTGCTTCTATGGCAGCCGCAAGCCTTTCAGCTACTTTCGCCGTTGTTCCCTCTGCGGAAAAATATGTCACTAATACCTTGCTCATTACTATCTCTCCTTACGTGTTGATGTAGAAGCTTTGGTCTCAGCGCAGAAACACCTGCTCCTCATAATATAACTATACAGTATGCACATACAAAAGTCAATTCTCTATTTACACGAACTTGGGTATGGTTTTCTTGTCAAAAAAGACGACTTGCTCTCAAAATTTAAGCTGTGAGGTACTGCTAAACATAATAGTAAATTTAATACCTTATTTCAATAAAATTCGCAATATTATTACTTTAGTGTTTTACTAAATGTACAATTCCACTTATTTTCTACATTTTCCCTCGTTTTGTGAGTTGACAGTTCACAAAAATCATGTTAAAAAGTGTATAGATATATCGTTTATTTGACAAAGCCGTATACTGCTCACCGAAAAATCCACTCCCTGTAATACCATGAGCTTTATACTGCCGAGTCTTAAATATATCTTTAGGAGGATTGGAAATGAAAAAGATAATATCTACCCTTTCAGCAGCTGCTGTTGCCCTCTCATTAACATCAGCTGTACCTGTCTGCGCAGCCGATAATGATTACCTGCTGCACAGCACATTTGAGGAAGGCACCGAACAGTGGAGCGGACGCGGCTCTGCCTCTGTAAAAACAGTTACAGGCAAGTCACGTTCGGGAGAGACTTCACTTTTCACAAGCGGAAGAACAGACTCATGGAACGGCGCTGTCGTAAATCTCGGCTCAGGCTTTACCGCAGGAAAGGATTACTCATTCAGCGCCTACGCTATGACTGATGACACCTCTTCCCCTGTCACATTCTATCTCACACTTCAGTACACAGACGGCAGTACAGACAAATACCCCAAAATTGCAGAAGCTACTGCCGAAAAGGGTGAATGGGCACATCTTGAAAACACAAGCTTCACTATCCCTGAGGGCGCTAAGAATATCAAGCTCTATGTGGAGACAGAAGAGAGCACCTGCAATTTCTATATCGACGAGGTAGCAGCTGCAGAGACATCGGTTACTATCGGTGAACCGCCTGCTCCTGTGCAGATGAACAAGGGCGACATTAACTATGACGGAGTTATCGACTCTTTCGATATCGTCCTTGCCAGAAGATGTCTGCTGGGTGATATTACCGACAAGAAGATGCTGAAAGCCGCTGACGCTGACAGCAACGGAGTTTTTGAGCTTAATGACGCTGTTCTCATCATGCAGTTCGTAACAGGCAGAATAACAGAATTCCCGATAGTTGAGCCTGTTGTAGTCCCGGGACAGCGCAAATACACTATGGAAGAGCTTACCGAGCTTGTACAGGGCAAACTTGTCAACAATGAGCCGAGCAGTTCTCACAACAAGAAGCAGGGTGTTCAGTACGGAACTATCAAGAAAGAGACATACTTCTCAAAGAAGGCTAACAAGAACAAGCCTTACAATATCCTGCTCCCTGCTAACTACGACGAGAGCAAGCAGTACCCTGTTCTCTATGTTCTCCACGGCTTCTTTGAAAACGAGAACCGCATGATAACACAGGGCAATGGTCAGATGTACACACAGCAGATAATCGGAAATGCTATCGCTGAGGGCGAAGCTAAGGACATGATAGTAGTAGTTCCTTTCGTATTCACAAGCGCTACTATGAACGATGCTACAGGCTTTGCTGACCCCGGGTCAAACGAAGGCTATGACAACTTCGTTGACGATATCGTTGACAGCCTTATGCCGCATATCGAGTCAAAATACAGCGTTGCAACAGGCAGAGAGAATACAGCTGTTACAGGCTTCTCAATGGGCGGACGCGAGTCTCTCCAGATAGGCATGAAGCACGGCGACAAGTTCGGCTATGTAGGCGCTATCTGCCCTGCTCCCGGTGCTTCCGGCGCTTGGAAGTGGAGCAGTGAGGACGAGACACCTTACCTTGTATTCATTACAGGCGGAACTCAGGACGACGTTGTAGGACTCCAGACCCCTGAGGGCTATCATAATAACTTCAACAAGAACGGTGTTCCTCACGTATGGCACGTTGTACAGAACGGTCACCACGGTGATGACTCTATACATTCACACCTCTATTCATTCGTAAGAGCCGTTTTCCAGGCTACAGATTAAAACTGAATTGTCACATCAGGTCCTGCAA
Source organism: Ruminococcus flavefaciens (assembly GCA_004556875.1). Taxonomy (GTDB): domain Bacteria; phylum Bacillota; class Clostridia; order Oscillospirales; family Ruminococcaceae; genus Ruminococcus; species Ruminococcus flavefaciens_S. Next base: position 3,899 of record SFFP01000106.1, on the reverse strand, counting down.
TTGCGCAGGACCTGTTTTTTATTACGATAAGCCTTTTAAGATAGACTTTTTTGATCTCTCACAAATTTTACGGCTCTGATATGGTAAAAAAGCTATAAATAATCCGTGTTTTCGATCAAGTATTCCGAACAGACTATTTCACGTTATGAGTTAAAAAAGTTCGGCAGCGCACCAATTTGTTTTATGAATAAATTATGGTAAAATAATGTTTTTTCAAATGTTGCTAAATTTGTTTCTTAAAACTCTTGAAATTAATGTTAAATTATGATATAATATTGACTTGTGAATGGTGTTGAAAACACATCAGTGGGAGGAACTAAGAGAGACAGACCTTTAGGTTTTAAGGTCTGAAAAAAAGCTATAATTCGGAGGAAATTCATGAGGATCAAATCAATTAAACGTACTGCCGCAGGTGTTCTCTGCCTCGGTCTGGTATTGCAGAGTGCCGCATATCTCCCTGCAAATGCCGACAACAGTACGCAGGTAACTATCAACGAGGTATGCTCAAAAAATTCAGTTTATCCGTCATCAGACGGAAATTATTTCGACTGGGTCGAACTTTACAACAGCGGAAAATCAAATGCTGACATCTCAGGATGGGGACTTTCCGACACAGAGGGTCAGCCTTACAGATATGTTTTCCCTGAGGGCACAAGTATTCCTGCGGAGGGCAGACTCCTTGTTTTCTGCGACAGTGATGCTGCTCAGAGCAACAGCAAAATAGCCCCTTTCGGGCTTTCAGCATCGGGGGAAACTCTTACGCTGACAGATAAAAGCGGCAGTACTGCACACACACTGACTTTCGGTGAGCTTGCAGCGGATACTTCCTACGGTCAGTACCCCGACGGAAGCGGCGAACTCTATAATCTAAGCTGTACACCTGACAAGGAAAACAGCGCTCCTGAGGGAAGTGCCGCAGTGCATACACCTGTATTCTCGCATGACAGCGGCTTCTATGACAGCAGCTTTACCCTTACTCTTACAGCAGACGAAGGCTGCGATATTTACTATACAACAGACGGCAGCGACCCTGTTTTCGGCTCTAAGAAGTACACTGAGCCGCTGACAATAGATGATATGTCAGATACCGAGAATCGTCTCAGTTCACGCACAGATATCGCTCCTAACGGCGCGGAAGCTCCACATGATAAAGTTGACAAGGCAGCCGTTATCAGAGCTGTAGCAGTTGACAGCGAGGGACGTGCAAGTGAATACATCACCAAGACATACTTCATCGGCAAGACAAATTCGGGTTATTACAAAACCATGAAGGTAGTTTCTCTTGTTACCGACCCTGCAAACCTCTTCGACAAGGATAAGGGCATTTACTGCCTCGGCAAGGTCTACGAAGAGAACAAAAATCACGGCGAAAGATTTCCGTGGGAAGTAAAGGCAAATTACTCCATGAAGGGCAGAGAATGGGAACGTCCTGCTGTCTTTACAATGTTTGAAAACGGCGAAAAGGTAATTGACACAAGTGTGGGTATCCGTATCAAGGGAGCCTATTCAAGATGCCTCGAGCAGAAGAGCTTCAACATCTACACACGCAAGGATTACGGCGCATCAGAATTCGATTACGACTTCTTCTCAGGCAAGGCAACTAAGGCTAAAAACGGCAAAGCCATAAAGAAATACAACGGCGTCGTTGTCAGAAACGGCGGCAACGACAATACAAGTGCATTCTTCCGCGACAGCATAAATCAGGAGCTTGTTGCTGACAGAAATTTTGCACATCAGGCTACCACAGAGTGCATAGTTTTCATCGACGGTGAATTCTGGGGAATTTATCAGATGATGGAAAAGATAAATACTACTTTCCTCAGCGATCACTACGGTGTCAAGAAAAGTGATATCGCTATTATCGAGAACGGCGAGCTTGAAGAAGGCTCTGACAGCGACCTCAATGACTGGCGTCAGCTTTGCAGCGCTGTAGGCGAGGGCAGAGTATCCTTTGAGGAATTCTGCAGCAAGGTCGATCTTCAGGGATTTATGGACTACTTCGCTGCTCAGATATACTGGGCAAATGAAGACTGGCCGCAGAACAACTTCTCGGCTTGGCGCTGCAATGCCATCGACGAAACAAACCCATACGCTGACGGCAAATGGAGAATGATACTCTTTGATACCGAGTCGGGACAGGGGCTTTACGGCTCTGAAAACAAGATATTCTCAGCCGACGGCTTCAGACGTATCCGTGAAAACAACAGTCAGCTGGCAAAGCTTTTCAACGGTATGTTCAGCAACGATCAGTTCCGCCTTAAATTTGCAAGAACCATGATGGACCTTGCTAACTATAACTTTGCCTCTGACAGAACGCAGTCTGTTATCAGCAGATATAAGAACAATTACAAGCAGCAGGTCGCAGATACATTTGCGCGATTCCATTCAAGAAGTCTCTCAGGCGCAAATGCTGAAAGACGCTTTGAGAACGAGATGTCTACTGTTACAGAGTTCTACAACAAGCGCGGTCAATACGCAGAGCGCACTCTCAGAAACGCTGCAAAGCTTTCCGAAGCTCATAAGCTCAGTATCACAAACAACTCAGACAACGGCAGTATCAATGTAAATACTCTCAAACTCGGCAAAATAAACAGTTGGAGCGGTTCTTACCACCCTGATTACAATATATCTGTCACTGCTGTTCCCGAAGAGGGTCACACTTTCTCTCACTGGAGCGTAAACGGTGCTTCTATCATTGAGGGCGACAAGACTTCCGAGACAATAAAGATAAAGCTTGACTCAGACGCTTCTGTAAGAGCTGTTTACACAACAGATCAGGAAGACATCAGCGAAAACAATAATAACAGCGAAAACAAGTCTGATAACGAGAACAAAAACAATACCGAAAACAAGAACAATAACGATACTCCCGACAAGAACAAAGACATTAAGCCCGAAAACAACTCAGGTATCAGAAAAACAGCTAAAGTTATACAGGCTGAAAACTTTGACTTCAAGTCAGGCGTTGACACCGAAAACTGCTCAGAGGGCGGACTTGACGCTGCATATATCGAAAACGGCGAGTATATCGGCTTCAAGAGCATTGACCTTACAGGCGCTAAAAAGATAGATTTCCGTATCGGTTCAAACGGTGCAAAGGCTGCACTTGAAGTACGCCTCGACTCCCCTGACGGCGACATGATCGGAAGAATGGATATCAAGTCCTCAGGCGGCTGGCAGACATGGAACACTCAGACCTGCACACTTAACAGCGTAAACGGCAAGCACGATATCTACTTTAAGTTTACAGGCGGCGAGGGTTACCTCTTCAATATCAACTGGTGGCGTCTTGACAGCATGACAGAAGAAGTCATCACAGGCGATATCAACGGAGATAAAGTTATCGACGTATACGATCTCTGCGCAATGAAGAGAGCTGTCGCAAACGGCGGCACAGAACATTTCGGAGCAGCTGACATTAACGGCGACGACGTTATAAATGCCGATGATCTCGATATCCTGAAAAAATTCATCATGGGCGAAAGCAAGACATTTTAAGTTTTTAAATCGGTGAAGCGTTTTAATTTCTTTTGTGGTCTTTTGTTCCCTTTTGTGCCCGATTTTTCGAGCTTTTTGAGTATCAAAAATTGAAAAACACCGAATTACAGCAGCTTTCAAGAATCATAAAAAACCATGTTTTTTGGTAGACTTTCGGTAGATTTGTGGTAGACAAAAGCCGATAACTTGACTTGGTAGACCTACGGTAGACACACGAAATAAATTTAGTTCCCTGCGAAAAATGCCGATTTTTGTAGAAGAAATTGGCACAAAGGATAGGAAATGTCTCGTGTATTTGCCACACTGTGTTTGTCAAGTAGAAAGTGCATAAAAGGGGCTCGAAAAAGTGCATAGCCCTGTCAGCACGATTTTGAGTGGTGGGGCTCGTTTTGTGCATAGAA
>SFFP01000105.1 GCA_004556875.1 Ruminococcus flavefaciens | reverse complement strand
CCGTTGTTTTACCATTCATAAGTTCATCAACAGAAATCTGGAACAATTCGCTAAACTTAGCAAGTTCATCCACAGATACCTTACGTTTACCGGATTCTATTTCAACAATTGCAGTTCTATTTATTCCTATAGCTTTAGAGACGTATTCCTGCGACAGATGCAGGTTCTTTCTTGCATCTCTCAATCTCTCATTTAAAGCTTTCATAACTTTTCCTCCTCTCTATGTCTGCCTCCTTATATATTATATACCATCATGTTGGATTTGTCAACAGAAATGTTGTGATTTCCGACATTTGTATATAGTAACAAAAAAGCTACAGAAATACAATCGTTTTAGCTCTTTTGCGGAAAAGCTATTTCTCGCTTGATTTATGATGTTTCGACCGCAATATCCTCTTCGGTGATAACCACACGCTGGATCTGTGCAGCGTTTTCGGCATTTACCTCACACCCGATGCTCTCTTCTATAGTCTGAAGCAGCAGATCCTCCTTGATCGTCCTCAGCTTGCAGCCATTTCCTTTCCGTCCCTCATGGCGTCCTCTGCAAGTCCATACCTTATGCTTGATACCTTTCGGGCCGTTCAGTGTACGTCGTGTCATCGGTTCACCGCACTCGCCGCAGTAGAGCTTTCCGTACAGAAAGTGCGGTCTGCCGCCAATTCTTCCGACCGCTGCCGTCACCGCTTTCTTTTGTCGTATAATCTCCTGTACGGTATCCCATGTTTTCCTGTCCACAATGGCTTCGTGATCATTTTCAAGATAATTGCTCTCATATTGTTTGCAAAAGGTTTTCGGCGGATTTTTCGCCGTTCCCTTGGCTCTGATTTTATTATAGCAGGTACCGGCAATGGTTTCCATGCGGATTTTCCGCCGAAAAATCTGAGCCGCTTTTGTATCAAACGCATGTCAGAAAGACGATTTTTCGTTCATTCATTGTGTGCTTTAAATATAAAATGGTCGAAAAGCAGTAGAAAGCGGCTTTTTCTGCCCGTATTTTTCGGCGGGATTTTCGCCGATTTTTATTTCAGAGCATAAAAAAAGAACCGACCACCTTTACGGTGATCGGCCCACATACATTTATATTACCAGTTCAGAGGATCCAGCCCCTGACTCTTCAGATATTCGTCTGCTGCGGACAGTCCGTCACAGCTCTGCGCCCGGAGGATGTGCATGAATGCGGCATGACGCGGATTATCCTCGTCTAGCATAGCGCCTGCGCGGCGGAACAGCAGAGAAGAAAGCCAGTCTGGGAGCTTGAAATACAGGCAGAGTGCGAGAACAAAATCGGGATTCATGTGCATAGCAGGATTACTCAACGCATCTGTAAAAGTTCGGGGTGCCATATGCATATATTCTGCGATTGCTTCATTGGTGGACTCGCCCTTTTGCGTGCGGCTCTGCTTTTTCAGCATCTCGACCGCATCCTTGAAGATCAGCGGGAACGCAGCCTTATATGCCTTTTTCGCGGCAAACTCTGTATTTGTATCCGGTACCTTCAGAAAATCCTTCAGATAGAACATGGTGCGCTCAACATACTCGGCATCCATATACATACGTCCGAGAACATACTCTCCGAGGTTCTTTTGCACATAGATTCTGACGAAGCGGAGACAGCAGACATCGACATTTGCTATTGCATAGTCTGTCAGCTTATATATATCGCCGTATTGCTGAACGAACATCGGATCATTGAATACCATGTGACCTTCTGCGTAGACATATTTCTTACTGTCCGTCACTGCCCGGAACTCGTCGCTTTCCGTGCAGAGGTTCTTTATCTTTGCAGGTGTGATGACAAAGGTCAGCTCCTCGGCTCTCAGCGACTCCGGGTCAAAGGCAAACGGCCGGATGCGCTTGCGTTCGATATAGTGGAGGATCCCCTTCGCTTCCGGAAATCCGAGCTGTATCATTCGCGCCCGCATACGGAAGTGAGGGACACTGAGTCTATATGCCACAGAGGATCCGATCCGTTCAAACAGCTCACCTCTGTGAGGATACGAGCCTGCTTTCCCGATTCTGTCAATGATCATGCGTTTTGTATCTGTTGCCGGCATCCAGAGACCATGTGCAGCTCTGTCAGCCTGGTTCTCCATAAGAAATAAGTGATCCTTACGCTTGGTGTCTTTATCAATAATGATGCGTTTTCTCTTGATCACTCTAGTATCACTGCTGGTCAGCTTCTGAAGCCGGAAGGCTTTATAGTGCTTTTCGTAGTGGTAGCACTCATGAAAGATCGGGAAATCCTCATACTGCTCCTCGACACGGTTTTCGTTGATAACAATCGTATTAGCCGGGATATCCATAGGCTCACCGTAGTCATCTTTGTAAATAATCTCGTGCCCGTCTTCGTCCTTTTCAATCCGGTCAGCTCCGACAAGTATAGTGCCGCCCTCAAAGAAAAGGATGCTGTTCAGTCCTTTATGCTCATATACAGGCAGACGGAGAACTGTCAGCCCCATTGCTGCGGCGAGATCTCTTGCTTTTCTCTTGTCAGGATTCGTCAGCGCCTCCTGCAATTTGTATTTGATCCACATCAACTCGGCTTCCTGATCTATCTGATAGCCTTTGAATATCTGTATAAGGTGATTATCCAGCGGAACATAACCCTCGAATGCCCGGTCTGTATGCCTTACAAGCTCTTCTATCGTCATATAGAACTGGTGTGTGAAGCCGCAGTAGCAAACAAGCACTCCTTTCCACTCACGGGGGCCTTCCTTTGATTTTAATGTAAGTGTTACTGAAATGTCTGCTATGAACTCCTGGCGGTCAAACTCCCAGTATCTGAAATCTGTAAAGTCGCAGACCTGACGATTGATAACGCGGTTCAGTACCTGAAAGCCAACGATCCCGGAAAGTCTGCCCTTGCGGAGCAGGTCATTCAGAAAAGAATACAGCGTCAGTCTTTTATCTGCGCCTTCTTTGCTCATCAGGTAATGCGTCATGCTCTCAAATACCGGAATTTCAATGACTCTCTTTCCCTCAAGATTCTCAATCCCCTGCGGAAGCATCGCTGAGTCACAGTTCGGCGCGACCTGTAAAGCGTAGGCACTATCCTCATCCGGTACAGTGATAAAGGGAAGAACCGTGGTACAATGCTCCTGAAACGGCAGCGGACCTGGTTCAATGTCTGTTTCCATTGGCTGAAGTGCGACTTGTTTCTGCTGATATGTCATTTATACGCCCTCCTTGATTTCGCAACTTACGTTATTTCCTACAAATACTCCTTCTTTGTTCGTATCTATATCTTTTCGTGGCGAAGTGGTTTGATGGCGAAGCGGTATCTTGAACGGCTGCTACTTCGTCTGCCACACACCTTAAGGCGGACTGAGGTATCATTTTTCCGTAGGCCGGATACCGACATTAACATATTACATCATTATCACGAAAATGTCAATAGAAATTTTGCTTGACATTTTCGCGATGATGTGATATACTAAACACAAAGATGGCATGATTGCTCGAATTTTCATTCCCCGGAGCAGTATGCCAACAGGAAAACTTTGTAGGGCTGCACAATATTTTTGCGGAACATTTGTTTGAATTGTACATTGACAAATCCGGCAGCCAGATCAATACCATATTGACCGTGAAAGGAGTCTATTATGGGAACCAAAAAACTGACTGATGAACCGACCTCCGCTGCTTTTAATGTTACCAAGCAGGAGGAGATCGCTAAAAAGGAGATTCACATTGTAGGACAGCGTGTAAAGTATTATCGTGAGAAGCTGGGCATGGAGCAGATGGCACTTGCCGAGATGCTCGGGGTCAAGTCCAATGCTATCAGCAACTGGGAACACGGCAGAACACGCCCCGACCTTAACCAAATCCCGAAGATATGCAAGGCACTCGGGATCGGTTTCTACGAACTGTTCGGTGTTGACGACCCGCTTCGTACCTTTACGGCAAAAGAACGCGCTATTATTGCGGATTACAGATACCTGAACGATCAGAACAAGTCTGTATTCAATGCGGTGCTTGACACACTGACAGAAAGACAGCGTGCTGAGGAGTGCCCGCCGATCACAAAGCTCATCAAGTTCCAGAAGCAACTTGCCGCTGGTTTCGATGTTTCTGCAGACTTTGATGACGAGGGTGAAGATATCTATCTCTATTCATCGGAAGAAGTTGACAGTGCCGACTGTGTATTTACCGTCAGCGGTAACAGTATGGAACCGGAGTATTATGACGGTGATCTTGTGCTGGTACGTCGTTATCCCGGCTGCGGAAAGCTGAAACCCGGAGATGTCGGCGCATTCATGATTGGCAACGAGACATACATCAAAGAATACCAGAAGGACGGCTTACATTCGTATAACGAGGATTATGATACCATGCACTTCAATTCCGATGAGCATGTTATCCTGATCGGCAAGGTCATGGGTATTATTGAAGAAAAGGATCTCGCATCGGATGAGCATATTGAGCTGTATCGTATCCTGCATCCGGAGGACGAGGAGGACTGAGCATGGCAAAACTGATATTCAGATATGGTGCGATGGGCAGTTCAAAGACAGCCAATGCACTGATGGTGCGATATAACTACTATGAACGCGACAAAAGGGTCGTACTACTGAAACCCCGATGCGAGGACAGAGACGGTGCAAAAGTGATAAAGTCCCGTATTGGTCTGGAGGAGCCCTGCGAATTTGCTGAAGACTTTCTCGAAAACTATAGCGGAGAGCATTATGACTGCATTATCGTTGACGAGGTGCAGTTCCTTGCACCTGAGATCATTGACAGGTTCAGTGATCTTGTCGATGAGCATAACATCACCGTCATCTGCTACGGTCTGCGGACGGACTTCCAGAGTCATCTTTTCCCCGGCGCACAGCGGCTTATGGAGCTTGCAGATGATATAGAGCAGATACGGACGATCTGCTGGTGCGGCAAGCGGGCGCACTTTAATGCAAGACTCCTCAACGGCGAGATGGTCACAGAGGGAGAACAAGTACAGCTCGGCGGAAACGAGAGTTATATCTCGCTTTGCAGGAAACACTATAAGCTGAGAATGATCGAGGGCTGAAAGGTCGTGATTATATGTGTACTCGCTTTTATGTGGAGCCTGCATATTACGCTCCAATTATCACCAGAGCACAGAAACTGAAATTAGCAGATGATATGATGAGGCATCTCGGTAAGCCGCTGACAATGTCCGGTGAGATACGACCGACCGATGTCACCGCCGTTCTTGCGCCGAATAAAGAAGGCAGGGTTGCAGTTTTCCCGATGCTGTGGGGCTTCAGCCACGAAGCAACTGATGCACCGATAGTCAACTGCCGCCTTGAAACAGCAAGTCAGAAGGAAATGTGGAAGGACTCATGGTTCCGGCGGCGGTGCGTGATTCCATGTAGCTGGTATTTTGAGTGGGAACACTTCAGAAGCCCCGACGGAAAGCGTTCAAAGATCGGAGATAAGTATCTGATACAGCCGAAAGGCAGCCACACTACGTTGCTTGCAGGGCTGTATAGGATTGAGGAGAGAAACGGAGTCAATTGCCCGGTGTTTGCGGTAATCACACGGGATGCAACTGAAGAACTGAGAAGCATCCACGACCGAATGCCCGTGATACTGTCGAGAGATGATGTTGAAAGCTGGATAAAGCCAGATGGTAATCCGATGGAGATAAGCCAGAAGGCTTTGATTGAGGTAGTGATGGAGAAAGCCGTGAGATAAAAATGATAATTGAAAAATAGACTTGCTATTTACAAGAGATTGTGGTATAATGGTCTATGAAAAGTTTCGCATAAGAAAGGAAAGATAGACCCAATGGATATTTCAGAATGCTTAACAGTAAAGGATGCTGCCGATAGATTGAAGGTTACTCAGCAATATGTTCGGAAACTGATTTCCTCTGAATTGTTGAAGGCACAACGAGTCGGTAGTCAGTGGTTAATCTCTGGTGCCGATTTGGAGTCGTATATTACTGAAAATGATATTCTCATTGAACCTGATGATCATCCTCGAAAAGGGAAGAAACTGCCTGATATTGTGGCTCTTAGCTTCTTTTCCGGAGCAATGGGACTTGATATCGGAATGGAAAAAGGCGGTATTAAGGCATTGCTGGCTTGTGAGTTCAACAAGTACTGTAGACTTACAATTGCTAAAAACAGACCTGAAATGGCGTTAATTGGAGATATCAGTAAATATTCGGCTAAGGATGTTTTGAAGTTTGCTAACATTCCAGAAGGGAAAAAAGTTGATGTTATATTCGGGGGACCACCTTGTCAGGCTTTCAGTACAGCAGGAGCTAGACGCGCTCTGGATGACGAAAGAGGAAACATCTTCTTAAAGTATATTGAGTTGGTTCGAGAGATAAAGCCTACTTATGTTGTTATTGAAAATGTCCGTGGATTATTGTCTGCGCCTTATCCATATAAAAAAATCAGCGAACCAATAAAAGGTGGTGCTTTGTGCATTATCTTGGATAAGCTTGAAGAAGCAGGATATACAATTTCATTTGAGTTGTATAACGCTGCGAATTTTGGGGCGCCGCAAATTCGAGAGCGTGTTGTAATGATTGGAAAGCTCGGCAACCAAAAAGTACCTTATTTATCACCAACTCATTCCGAAACTGGTGACTTTGGTCTGAAAAAGTGGAGATCGCTAAGGGAAGCTTTATCAGGATTGAGTGAAGGTGGACAGCATTATATTGAGTTCCCAGAAAGAAGACTGAAGTTTTATCGAATGCTTT
>SFFP01000104.1 GCA_004556875.1 Ruminococcus flavefaciens | reverse complement strand
AAGCGGAAATAACTGAATCAAGCAGTGCATCGCTTCCCGAAGCTATAAGCGAATCGGACTTTACCTTTTCACCTGTCTTTTTCACGTACAATCCGAGGAATATCTTGACGATCACTGCCGCCGCTACTATTATAAGAGCCGCCGCTGAATAATCGGGCACTGACGGGCGGATTATCTTTTTTATCGACTCAACCAGCGAAGTGATACCTGCATACAGTACAATGACCGAGATAAGCACTGTGCTGAGGTTTTCTATCCTTCCGTAGCCGTATGGGTGATTTTTATCGGGGCGCTTTCCTGCAAGCTTTGTTCCGATAATGGTTATCACCGATGACATTGCATCGCTCAGGTTGTTTACAGCGTCAAGCACGATAGCAATGGACGAGCTTAAAATTCCAACGATAGCCTTGAATGAAGCAAGAAAAACGTTTGCAAGTATACCGATGATACTGGTTTTTACTATGACTTTATCTCTGTTCATTTAAATATTGCTCCTTGTAAGATAATATCAATAACCGCCGCCCTTGACATTAAGCTCTTCCTCTGTAGCAGTGACATCTCCCGTAAGACCGCACCAGCCGCAGGTTATGCGCTCCTCGTTGTTCCAGCAGCTCAGCTTTCCGCACCTCTCACACTGAACAAATCTTACAGACTTGCAGTACGGACAGCCGTTGTATTCGTCAGCAGGGAAAAGATTTCCCTTTATCCTGACTTTGTCAAAGCCTTCATGAGAGGCTCTTTTCTCGTCTATAGGGAAAGCCCATGTCCTGTACCAGTCGCCTTCCCATTCCTCAACTCTTACACCGTATATACGGCGAGCCTCAGGGCATTTCATAAGTATAACTTCAGCTTTCATTTTCCTCCGCCTTTCTTCTCTGTTCTTCGCGGTATTCAGACGGGGAATGTCCCTCGCACATTCTGAACTGACGAACAAAGTAATTATATGATGAATAACCGCACTCGCGGGATATCTCAGTAACGGTCATATCAGTCTGTGACAGCAGTGTCTTTGCACTGTCTATGCGGAATTGTATCATTTCCTCGATTATGCTCTTGCCGAAATAAGATTTGTAAATCTTCTGCAAATAGCTCTTGCTGAGATACAGGCTCTCTGCTATCTCGCTGATATTCCACGGCAATTCGGGATTTTTCATTATCCTGTTGCGGAGCAGACACAGCTTTTCAAACTGCGGATTTGATGTAGGCTCTGAAATAGTATATGAAAATACGCGGTTCACCGTAGCCTTGTACATCGCATCCGAAAGGTCGGCAGAGTCGATAAGGTCAAAACTGCACACTCCCACAGAAAAGTCGATATTGCAGTTTTCCTCACTGCTGTTGAACTGAGTCTCCTTTATCTTTCCGCAAAGCTCGCTGTATATAGTTTCAGCGCGCCCGCTTTCGTTGCTTATTACACATAGGGTCTGCGATGCCCATGCTCCGCATATCTCTTTACCGTGTATACATGAACGGAGCTTTTTCGCAAAAGCCGCCATAATGCTGTTTGACTTTTCCTCGCCGCTCTGATAATAAGCTTTTTTCAGTCCGTGAAGCTCAAATATCATGCACTCGGCAGTATCATCGGCAGAAAACTTTTTCTCAAATTCCTGTTCTATGCCGCTCCTGTTAAGCAGACCTGTAATATGGTCATATAGCAATGCCTTGCTGGTATTGAGGATAGTCCTGTTCATTATCGCCTTTATACGCACCTGCTCAAGGGCAACGTTTACATAATTTATCCACTTCATGTAAAGCGAACTGAATGAACGCGGCTCTTTTCCGAATGACACCGCACAGTAGCCAAAGAAGTTATTATTATAATGTAAGGGCGAGATGAAGAATGCAGACGGATAGCTGCGGTCCTCGGTATAATCGGGAAGTATCTGCGAAGAACTGAATACAAGATTTGTCTCAGCCTCGCGCCATATAGCGGATTTCGCAAGGACTACCTTCATATTGTCGCCGATAGTGAATCCAAGCTCTTCGGCGTTTTTGTCAACGGTAGCGTCAACGTAATTCTGTGTAAGACAGATACGCACCCTTCTCATTTTATGCAGGAAGTATGTGTAATTATCCAGCCTATCGGCAAAAGTTGCAATATTGTCGGCGTTTGTGATGTCAAAAAGCATATCTCCGTAGAGAAGCTCTGACTCAAAGCGGCTGTTTATACTGATATTTCGCAGTATGCTGTGTCTGAGACTGGGATTTTCCGTACAGCCGCAGCTCTCTCCGAGACGAAGCTCGCCGTTCTCATTTGGAACTTTGCTGCATATCTTTCCTGTGATTATGCGGTAAAGCCGCCTCACGGCTTCTGCACCAAGCTGGAAATTCGGACGGCTGTAGCTTGTGATTGACGGACTTGCCTGATATCCCTCAATAGAAGCATCATAGCCTGTTATGGCTATATCCTCTGGAACTCTTATGCCTGCGTCCATGAATATCTTTGACAGGGTTATCGCCATTACGTCATTTCCGCAGACTATGGCTTCGGGGCGCTCAAGCTCGCCGCTGATTATGCGCTTAGCGTATTTTTTCGGAGCTTCTGTCCAGAAGTCGCCGTATTCACACCAGCTCTTCTCAAAATTTATTCCGTGACGCTTCATGGAATTTTTATAACCTGCAAGGCGCTCCTCACCGCTGAAAGTGTTCTTAGGACCTGTCAGGCAGTAAATTTTTCTGTAGCCGTGAACATTTATAAGGTGGTCCGTGATAGTCTCAAAAGCCTCACGGTCATCAACGGAAGTAGTCTCAAAGCTCTTGTGGTCATTGTAATCAAGGAGCATTACAGGCTTTTCCGACTGTTTACAGAGATCGTCTATATGTCGGCATACCTCCTCGTTATTAAGAGCGTTTCGGTCATAGATTATACCGTCGATATTTTTTGCAAGCAGAAGGTCGAATATAGTCTTTTCCGCGTCCTTGTGTACAGAACTTATAGAGAAATTATGGAGTGGAGAGATGACTGCCACATCACAGTTGCTTTTGAAAGCCTGAGTTATGATACCGCGAAGTATCTCCATCTGAAAATCAATATGACAGTCGGCTACGATAACGCCGATAAGTATACGTCTGCTCATTATATCCCTCCATTCATTGCAGCCATAGTCAGCTAAAAAAGCCATACACAGCTTACCGATCTTTATGTACTATTGTATCATATAATAGTTACAATTGCAAGACAATTTTATATATTTATTGTGATAATTTCAAAAAATCTTCTCAAAAAGATAGTATTTTTCATTGTAAATGTCTGCGAAATGTGTATAATATAGTTATAGGCATTACACAGCGCAGCGGTCGATACGGCACTATCGTCCGTATGTATTGTCTTTCAGGGGATCACCGCAGTCCTGACATTGGGAAGTAGGCAGCCTTTTGTACAGTACGCGGCGACTATAGCTCACGGAGCTATTTGTGCAGGACATTTATGAGTTCCCTCTCAACTTACTAATTAATAATAATCCCTAAGAAAAAGTCTCCCTCTGCGGAGACTTTTTCGCTGTCATGTCAAAAAGTGCGGAATATAGGTGATTTTTGATGAAGAATGTATAAAATAGCACAAAAAAGCACTCCTATTTATATTTACCGTGACCATTGACTTTTTGGCTTAAAATGTGTTATTATTGAAATATTAGTTGCAGTCTGCACAAATCCGTAAGATCTCATTTGTGTACACTGGCAGAAAACAAAGGAAATTCACTATGCTTGCAAGCTTAACAAATATAAACAAGTTTTATAACGGAAATCAGGTGCTGTGCAACGTTTCCCTCACTATCGACGAAAACGATAAGATAGGTCTCGTAGGCAACAACGGCTGCGGAAAGTCAACGCTTCTGAAGATACTTACAGGTTCTGTCGAGCCTGACCGCTTTACCGAAAAGGACGGCATCGTATCTATGGCGGCTAAGACTACTGTCGGCTATCTTGAACAGATGGGCGGTCTCAACACAGAAAATACCATCATCGAAGAAATGCGAAGCGTTTTTGAGCCTGTACACCGCGCTATCGACCGTCTCCGCGAAATAGAGCTTGAGATAGAGATGGGCGACAGCTCAGCTGCGGACGAGTATCAGCAGCTTTCATCGTGGATAGAAGCAAATGACGGCTATAATACAGATGTAAAGATACGCATGGTGCTGAACGGTATGGGCTTTTCGGGCGAAGAACTGAACCGCACCGTATCAGGCTTCAGCGGCGGTGAAAAGACCCGTCTGTGCATTGCAAGGCTTCTCCTTGAAGAGCCTAATCTGCTCATTCTTGATGAGCCTACCAACCACCTTGATTTCAAGACTATAATGTGGCTTGAGGACTATCTCCGCACCTACAAGGGCGCTGTTCTCATAGTTTCTCATGACCGTTACTTCCTTGACAGGCTGTGCACCTCTGTCTGTGAGATAGAGAGAGGCGTTCTTACGCGCTACAGAGGCAATTACACCGCTTTTGTCCGTCAGCGTGAGGAAAATGACGCGCGCCGTGAAAAGGAGTACGAAATGCAGCAGAAGCAGATAGCTCAGCTTGAGGACTATGTGGCTAAAAACCTCGTCCGTGCTTCTACTACAAAAATGGCTCAGAGCCGCAGAAAACAGCTTGAAAAAATGGAGCGCATCGAGCGCCCATTTCACGATACAAAGCACGCAAAGATACAATTCACCTACGCTGTAGAGCCGCCTATCGACGTTCTCAAGGTCAAGGGCGTGGATATCTCCGTTGGAGAGGGCAGCGCAAGAAAAACTCTTGTGGATAATCTCGATTTTGAAGTCCGCAGAGGCGAAAAAGTGGGTATCATTGGCGACAACGGTATCGGTAAATCCACACTTCTGAAAATTATCCAGGAACAGCTCCCTCACAAGGGCGTTGTCCGCTGGAACAGCAATATTAAAATTTCCTACTTTGAGCAGGAAAGCACGAACCTCAATAAAGAGCTTACTGTTATGGAAGAGCTCCACAGCCGCTATCCCCTGCTGTCTGACCTTGAAGTCCGCAGCCTCCTTGCACAGGTACGCCTTGTGGGAGAAAATGTGTTCAAGGAAACAGGTGTCATCAGCGGCGGTGAGCGTGCCAAGCTATGCTTCGCTATCATGATGCAGGAGCACGGCAACGTTCTTATTCTTGACGAGCCTACCAACCACCTCGACCTCAGCTCTAAGGAAGCTATCGAGGAGGCTCTAGCTGATTATACAGGTACGGTCATTTTTGTCAGCCATGACCGTTATCTCCTCAGTAAAATCGCTGACAGACTCATTGAGCTTACTGACGGAAAATACAGACTTCATAACTACGGCTTTGAAAAATATCTCGACGTTCTCCGCGATGAGCAGGCTGCCGAGAGAAAGGTCATAGAAGCCGAAAAACAGCAGAAGGCTGCCGAGGCAGCTAAGGAAAGATCTGCTAAGAATTATCGCAGCAAACAGCAGAGAAGTGCAGATGCCGCGAGAAAAAACGAAATGCGACGCCTTGAAAAGGAAATCGACGACCTACAGGCACAGATAGATGCTCTCACCGAGGAGATCGGCAAAGAAGAGATCTACAGCGATTACGAGCTTATGAACCGTAAATGTGCCGAGATCGAAGAGCTTAAACAGAGGATCGATGAAGATTTCGAGCTTCTGATCGAGCTTGACCAGTGAAAAGGAGTATTGTTATGAAAATCAAAACGCTTATGAGCATTGCCGCTTCTGCGGCGCTTGCCGCTTCGTCTGTGGCTATGACCGCAAACAGTGAAGCAAGTCTGTTTCTTATGGGCGATATAAACGGCGATGGACTTGTAGACTCGGCAGATGCTTCTTCTGCCCTTGCTGCATATGCGTATGTTTCTTCGGGAAAGGATACCCCATTGTACACTTATCAGGAGTCTGCTGCCGACCTTAACGGCGACAGTTTCATCGATGCAGTAGACGCTTCACTTATCCTTTCTTACTATGCATGGGCTTCTGTAAGCGACGAGAGCGCTATCATGACTGACTTCCTCGAAAAGAACGGCTTCAAGCAGAAAGCTGATGAAGAAGAAAAAAAGGAAGAAGCACCTGCAAATAACAACGCAAACAGCGCTCCTGCGCCTGCAAACGAACAGCTTCCGCCTATAGAGTTCGGCGTTACGGAATACGTTCCTCAGAGGATCGACAGCGAATACGCTGAATGGTTCTGGGTAGGCGATTCACGTACTGTCGGCATGGCAAGAGGCATAGATATCGACTATATCGGAAAAGTCGGCGCTACTATAAGCTTCTTCAGAAGCAATGCCGAAAAGATCTATCAGATACGCGATAAGACGGTCATCATTAACCTCGGTGTAAACGATCTTGACAGCAACGCTTACCTAAATCTGTATAACAGTATGCCCGACGAATTCCTCGATAACAACACCGTTATCGTTATGTCAGTCAACCCCTGCGACGGTAACTATCAGTACCTCAACAGCAGGATAGAAGCCTTCAACGCAAACATGAAAAACGGTCTCGACAGCAGGATAACCTTCCTCGATTCCTATTCATACCTTATGTGGTACGGCTTCTCAACATTTGACGGTCTCCACTATTCCGACGCTACATACGTTGATATCTATAACTTTGTATTCGACAGTCTCAACGGCGGAGAATAAATAAAATATATTTATTTTTTAAAATAGCTATTGCAATAGTGATAGATATATGCTATAATATTATAAAGTATTTTGCGGCTCATGCTGCATGATCCTATGGAGGTTTAAAAA
>SFFP01000103.1 GCA_004556875.1 Ruminococcus flavefaciens | reverse complement strand
GGTGTGACCGTCAGTCCATTACCTTCTCATTATACTAAAATAAGCATAGCCTGTCACCACTGAGTCAGCAGTTAAGACTATGCTAATATTGTACCAAAGAAGTGTGATAATATGCATAAACTTAATAGGTTAAAATCAGCATTGATCGGCGGAGCAGTTGCTCTGACTTCACTTGCAGCACCTTTTTCCTCAATGGTGTCTTCTCCTCTCTCAGCAAGTGCAGCAGACGGTGATAACTACGCAAAGCTCCTCCAGTACTCCCTCTATCTTTATGACGCAAATATGTGCGGTGACAACTCAGACTGCGGAATCTCTTGGAGAGGCAACTGCCACACAAGTGATGCAGTTCCGGGCGGTTTCCACGATGCCGGCGACCACGTAATGTTCGGTCAGCCGCAGGGCTATGCAGCTTCTACACTTGGCTGGTCCTACTATGAATTCAAGGACGCATATGAAGCTACAGGTCAGGGCGCTCATCTTAAAGTTATAACAGACAAATTCGCTAAATTCTTCCGTGACGCTACAGAGCTCAACGGAAATACAGTATCAAGAGTCCTTATCGAAAAAGGTGACGGTGATTCCGACCACGCTTACTGGGGCGCTCCTGAGACTCAGAGCGGAAACAGACGTATGCTCTGGACTACAGGCGGTGCAGCTAACGTAACAGCTGAATACGCAGCAGCTCTCGCAGCTAACTACGTAAACTTCGGCAACGCTGACGACCTCAAGTACGCTAAGGCTCTTTATGATTTTTCTAAGAAGGACAAGAGCTTCTATTCAGCAGGCACATTCTATGATGCTCACTGGACAGGTTCTGACGATGAGCTTGCATGGGCAGCAGGCTGGCTCTACCTCGCAACAAAGGATCAGAGCTATCTCAACGATCTGAAGAACTGTCCTACAGCTTACTCAGTTCATTCATGGGAGAGCGTTCAGCTCGGTGCTGCTATCCTCAAGGGTGAGATCACAGGCGACTGGGGCAGCGCAGCAGAGCTCGGCAAGTTCCAGGGCAACAACTACTACTTCGCTAACGAGTGGGGCAGCGCAAGACATAACGCTACAGCTCAGCTTTGTTCTCTCGTAGCAGCTAAGTACAACAAGGCTGATTCTTCATGGGCTAAGGGTCAGATGCAGTACCTCACAGGCGATAAGTCATTTGCTAACGGTCAGTCACACTGTCTCGTTGTAGGCTTCAAGAGCAATTCTTCAAAGAATCCTCACCACAGAGCTGCTTCTCCTGATGCAGATGCAGGCAAGCAGAATGATGGAATCAATAACAAGTATCTCCTTATCGGCGCTCTCTGCGGCGGTCCTTTAGACGCTAACGGAACATATCAGGATATCCGTTCCGACTATCAGGGCAACGAGGTTGCTATCGACTATAACGCCGGTCTCGTAGGTGCAGCTGCAGGTCTTTACCACTTCTACAAGACAGGTTCTATCGACACAACTATCACAGGTGTTTCAAAGATCTACAACGGAAGCACACCTTCCGGTCCATCAACACCTGCTGTAACAACAACACAGAATAATCCTTCTGTAGTTACAACAACTACAACAAATACACCTTCTACTCCTTCAACACCTTCAAACGACGGTGATGTAGTTCTCGAAGGTTCAAGCCTCAAGGCTGTAAAGGAAGAGAGCCAAACAGACGGCGCTATCAACAATGTTTGCGAATTCCCACACAACGGCGCTAAGTCAGTTACAATGTACCTCAAGGTAAACTCAAACGATACTGAGGTATCAGGCGGTTTCGGTACATGGAACGGCGAGTGGTTACAGGAAGAATTCTCAGGCGTTAAGGTTGGTTCTGACAAGACTGTTGCTATCGACTATACTATCCCTTCAAATGCAGGTTCAAACATCAAGGCTATGGTTTGGTGGCCACACGATGATGATGTAACTATCACAAAGATCGTTCTCCACAAGAGCGGTTCAACACCTGCTGCTACAACTTCAAAGACAACTACAACTACTACAAGAACAACAACTACTACAACAAAGGCAACTACTACAACTACAACTGTAAAGGTTACAACAACTGTAACTAACGATCCTAACCAGCTTTCTCCAACTCTCATCGGAGACGCTAACTGCGACGAGCAGGTTGACCTTTCAGATGCAGTTCTTATCATGCAGGCTCTCGCTAACCCTGATAAGTACGGTGTTACAGGTTCTGCAAGAAGCCATATAACTCTCCAGGGCTGGTCAAATGCAGACGTTCACAAGAGAGGCAACGGCATTTCTTCAAACGATGCAGTAGCTATCCAGAAGAGACTTCTCGGTCTTATCACTTCACTCCCAACTGATGAGGTTTGATCCCGAGATAATTCTTAAAGTCTCAAAGCGAATATGATATTAAGTCCGAAGGCGGAATTTACCGCTTTCGGACTTTTTCGCGCCCCGAGATCCGCTGTATTCTTGTTTTTTTGCAGAAAGTTGTATGATTTCACTAATTTTAACACGTTTTTTTGTCTCGCTTTTTCGGTAAAAACCCTTGCAAATCAGCTTTGTCTGTGATATAATAGTATAGCTAATTGAAATATATCGGCTTTTAAGCCGTAATCTATAACTGTATTTTCGGAGGTAGTTTTTTATGTCAACATTAGAGATCATCGGTGGAGTTGCAATACTCGTACTCAGCGTTATTATCATTTTCATCTGCCTTTCACAGGAGCAGAAGTCACAGGACAGCATGACAGCCGCACTCACAGGCGCAAGTGCTGATTCATTCTACGGTAAGAACGAGGGCAGAACAAAAGAAGCTATCCTTGCTAAGATAACAAGAGCGCTTGTGTTCATTCTCTTCGCTGTTGTGCTTGCAGTAAACATTGTTCCGATCTTCACAAAGTAAGAAAAACTGCCCTGTGACTAAGCGTCATAGGGCTTAAATTTTTTATGGGGTATTTTGTCAAATATTGGTTAAGGAGACTTTTATGTCCGAAAAAAGAAAAAAGAAACAGATCGTAAAAAAAGGAAGCTCCGCCTTATCGGTGGAGTGCTATAAAAATAAAATAGTTACCTTTCTGAAAGCGTTCGGCAAAAAATCCATGCCGCTGAATGAGCTTGAGTCTAAATGCAAGACCAAGAAATCAGGCAGGGAAAACTTTACCGAAGCCTTTTCACAGCTCCGTACCGAGGGCGTGATAATGGTCAGAAAGGGTATGAAGGTGGCTCTGTGTTCAAGAGTTAAGGTCTATCCCGGAACTGTCACTCGCCTTAGCCGCACCTTCGGCTTTGCCATGACAGATGAGGGCGTAGAGTATTTTATCCCTGGAAAATGTATGCTTGGCGCTATGCCAAATGACAGGGTGCTTATCTCCCCTATCGCTTCACGTTCGGGCGAGCCTGAGGGAGAGGTCCTTGATATACTCGAATTCGGAAGCTCTCAGCTCACAGGCAAAGTTGAATTTGAGGACGGCAGACCTTATCTCGTTCCCGATACAGCTTCACGAAATCACATAATTATAGTCCGCGATGAGAGCATACCTTTTGAAAACGGCGACAAGGTACTGGCTGAGATAGTTTACCGCGGCAGAAGACACGCTGAGCATAAAGTAAAAGTAACTCTCGTATTCGGAAGCTCGGATTATGCCGCTTCTACAGCCGCTTCTATACTCGTAATGCACGGCGCTCCCACAGCTTTCCCTGAGGAAGTTCTCAGAGAAGCGCGAAAAATATCAGAGGGCGGAGTTCAGGAGTATTCCTTCAATAACCGCGAAGACCTCCGCAATATGACTATTTTCACTATCGACGGCGCAGAGTCAAAAGACCTTGACGATGCGGTATCAGTTGAAAAGACGAAAAAAGGCTATGTTCTCGGCGTTCATATCGCCGATGTTTCCCACTACGTCAAGGGAAACAGCGCTATCGACAAGGAAGCGCTCATGCGCGGAACAAGCATATACTATGCCGACAAGGTTATCCCTATGCTCCCTAAAGAGCTTTCAAACGGTATCTGCTCCCTCAACCCGAATGAGGACAGGCTCACGCTTTCCGCCTTCATGGAGCTTGACAATGACGGAAATATGCTGTCATACCGCTTCTGCAAGAGCGCAATCCGTTCAAGAGTAAAAGGCGTTTACTCTGAGATAAACCGTATACTCGACGGCTCGGAAACTCCCGAAATTGCCGAAAAATATGCAGAAGTCCGCAAAAATATCACTCTTATGAACGAGCTTGCGGACAAGCTCATCGCTAAGAAAAAGCTCCGCCACGCTCCAGAGATAGAGACAACGGAGAGTATGCTCCTTATCGGTGAGGACGGCATATGCTACGATGTACAGCCGCGTCAGCGCGGCAAGGCTGAACGCATAATCGAGGAATTCATGCTCACCGCAAATGAAGCCGCCGCTAAACTCGCAAAAGACAAGAAAGTGCCTTTCGTTTACCGTATACACGAAGCTCCGCCTGAAGAAAAAGCAGAGCTTCTCCACGAAATGCTCCCGAAATACGGCTTTGAATGTCCGCCTTTCAACGAATTCAAGCCTGCTCATGCGGCTAAGATACTTGAAAGTGCAAAAGGTACGGACAAGTTTGAGGCTATAAATATGCTCGTCCTCCGCTCAATGGCTAAGGCGAAATATTCTCCCGAGCCTCTCGGTCATTTCGGTCTTGTACTTGATGACTACGCTCACTTCACATCGCCTATACGCCGTTATCCCGACCTTGCGATACACCGTATAATCACGGATATCCTTGCAGGCTATAACAACGAATGGCTCAGCAAGCGCTATTCGGGATTTGCAGTAAATGCTTCCGAGCGTTCTTCCGCCGCAGAAGTCCGCGCAGTTACTATCGAGCGCGAGTGTGAGGACTGCTACAAGGCAGAATATATGAAGGCTCATATCGGCGAGAGCTTTACAGCTAAAATATCAGGTGTTACTGAGTTCGGCTTCTATGCCGAGCTTCCGAATACAGTTGAGGGACTTGTCCATATAAGGACGCTCCCCGAGGGTGAGTACGACTATTCAGAACCGGTCTCACTTACAGAGAAATTCAGCGGCGTTTCCTACACCTTAGGACAGACCGTACAGGTCATATGTGCCGCTGTCAACGTCAGCGACGGAACTATAGATTTCGTCCTCGATGACGACGATGAACAGGAGGAAGAAAGATGAAAAAAATAATATCACTCATTGCGGCTGCTTCACTTGCTGCAGCGGCAGTTTCATGCGGTGAAAAGACAGGCAAATCGCCTAACACGGCTAAAAAGAAACCAACATCAGCAGCTGCCGAACAGACAGAGACAACAGTTACAGATACTACAGTTACTACAACTGCAAAAACCACTACATCTGCTGCTTCTACAGCAACAACCACTACAGCTCCCACAACACAGCCTGACCCACTGGGCGGCGTTGCATTCTCATACAACGAGGACGGCGCGGTAGTTTTTGAGGCTGACAGCAAAGATGCCGACGACAAGACACTTATTGCAGCAGCACAGGCACTTTTTGAGTCTGCCTGCAGCACTCAGATGAAGTTCACTGTCGGCTGTCCGTATTCTATGGACAGCAATGACACTATCGAAAACGATATGGGCTGGAAGTATTCACGCATAACAGACAGCAATATCAAGTCATTCAGCGACCTTGAAAATGAATACAATAAGGTGTTCAGTTCACGTTATCCCTGCAAGGAGCTGAAACAGCTTTATATTGAAAAGGACGGCTCGCTCTATGCCCTCGGCGGAAACCGCGGTGCTAACATCTATTACTCATCATCAAAGATTACAAGCATAATTTCCAAATCTGACGATGAGATAGTCTTTTCAGTCGATAATTTTTACGACGGAAGCGACTTTGGCGAAGAGTCATACACCGAAACAGATAACTTCTCTGTAGTTATTGAGGACGGTGTCTGGAAAGCAGGAGAATTCGTTCTCCCATACTAATTTTAGTCTGTATAAAAGAGATACCCCCGAAGCAATTCTATTTGCCTCGGGGGTGGTTTTTTATGCCCTTATTTCTGCCGAACCCAATCTGCGGAAGTATTCCTCTGCATACTCACGGTATTCATTTCTGAACTGTTCATCGTTCTCCTTGACATCGTGGAGGTAAGCGTGGATATTGGTCTTTTCGTCTGTCTCGATAAGACAGCCTGCAATATTCGAGCAGTGGTCGGATATACGCTCAAGATTTGTAAGAACGTCCTGGAAGATATATCCAAGCTCAACAGTACATTCGTCATTCTGAAGTCTGCGGATATGTCTGTTTTTAAGCTCGGTGCTAAGGTTATCAACGACCTCCTCAAGCGGCTCTACCTTATGTGCGATAGAGAGGTCGTTATTTTCGTATGAGTCAAAAGCCTTATTTACATTCTCTGTGATAGCATCTGTGATAACGGTTATCTCGTTGATACACTCCTCAGAGAAACTGATGCCCTTTTCGTGCATTTCCTGTGCCGACTCAACAAGATTTACGGCATGGTCGGAAATACGCTCGAAATTGCCAACACAGTGCATCATCTTTGAAACGCTTCGGCTGTCTGCGCCGGTGACACTGCTTTTTGATATCTTTATGAGATAGCTGTTTATCTTATCCTCAAAGCCGTCGATTATATCCTCGTTTTCGATGACAGTATCGCAGGCTTCGCCATTGTAATCAACAAGGAGCTTCAGTGCCATGATGATAGTCTCTCTTGTAAGCTCTGCCATCTGTGTAGTTGCGGATAAGCAGGTGTGGACAGCTACAGCAGGGGTCTTGAGCAGGATATCGTCCAGACCTGTGATCGTTTTTTTAGAACTTACCTGTTCTACATTAT
>SFFP01000102.1 GCA_004556875.1 Ruminococcus flavefaciens | reverse complement strand
TGATATGCGTGCAACAAAGCTTCCTACATATACAGTTGCAGGAGATCAGGTTCAGATGTCAGGCTTTATGGGATACAAGTATGTAGGTGTTTATGCTAATACAAAGTATCCTGAGTGGGCAGTAAAGTTTGCTGAGTGGGTATCGAACTATGATAATCAGGTCGCAAGATTTGAGGTAACGGGTGAGTGCCCTTCAAATGTTGAGGCTAAAAAGGCGGAAAGTGTTCAGGCTTCGCCTGCTGTTGTGGCACTTGGTGAACAGGCGGAATTCTCGGTAAGACAAAAGCTTACCGATGCCTACTGGACTCCTACTTCAGTGCTCGGAAGTATACTTGCGGCAGGAAATCCTGATAACAGAGATCTCCAGAAGCTGCTTGATGAAACAGTTGAACAGATAACGGTAAAATAAATGAGAAAGACCGCTTCCCGGCGAACAGGGAGGCGGTCTTTGCTGTATTAAGGAGTGTGGTTTTCTCAGATGACATATTGATTATACTGTGATTTCGCTGAGTTTTCAAGATGAGGAATGTCACTTTGAAAGTGACAAATGTAACTGCTGATTTGACAATTCTGAGTATGTATATTATAATGTAATGTATCCTCTTTGTTATATAGGGCAAAACAAAGCATGAGCAGGATCCTCGGATATTATTCCTTTGTGCTTTGACGTGATAATTATTGAAGGGAGCTTTTACGTGAGCAGTACAATACGCAAAAAAGGAAAGAGCCGCATTGCTTTTCCTGACGATTACTGTGTTATCGATATCGAGACTACAGGACTTACACCTGAGACCTGCGAAATAATCGAAATTGCGGCAGTGCGCTACAGAAACGGAGTGAAGGATGCTGTATTCAGCACATTCGTAAAGCCTGAGCGTCATATACCGCCTTTTATCACAAGCTTAACAGGTATTGACGATAAAATGGTGGAAACTGCTCCCGATATAAATACGGCAATACTTGATTTCTATAATTTTGCAGGCAATGATATGCTTATGGGATATAATGTGAATTTCGATATCAATTTTCTCTATGACAATCTTCTCAGATGTCACGGTATACATTTGCAGAATGATTTTGTTGATGTGCTGAGATTTTCGCGTAAGGTGCTTACGCTTCTGCCTGACCGCAGACAGACTACTGTAGCGGCTCATTACGGCATATCTGTTGAAGGTGCTCACCGTGCGGAGAATGACTGTGAGATATGCAACGCCTGCTATTTGCATCTTCGTGAAGATATGCGCAGACAGGAGGAGTGAGATATGGCAAAAAATAAACTTGTGGAAAAACTTCTGAAATATGCTTGTGACCGCTACGGTACAAAGCCTGAATATCTCTGGAGCAAATATCCCGATATCGCTGTGCTCAGATGTGAGACAAATGATAAGTGGTATGGTCTGATAATGGCTGTGGACGGAGTCAAGCTCGGCCTTGAGAGCGGCGTGAGCTATGATGTCATAAATGTAAAATGCAGTCCGCTGATGACAGGCTCGCTTTTATCAATGAAAGGCATACTTCCTGCGTATCATATGCAGAAAAACAGCTGGATATCAGTGCTTCTTGACGGAAGTGCCGATGAGGAGCAGGTTTTCTCTCTGCTTGATATGAGTTATGAGATTGTAAAGCAGAGCAGCGGCAGCAAAAGGCTGAGAGTTGATACAAAGGAATGGCTCATACCTGCATCACCTGCCATGTATGACGTGGAGCAGGATTTCAAAAGGGACGGCACTATACTCTGGAAACAGACCGCAAATATGATAGTTGGCGATATAGTCTATATGTATATGGCATCGCCTGTTTCTGCGATAATGTATAAGTGTGAAGCCGTAGAGGTCAATATACCTTACAAGTACGACAACGGCGATTATCACATAAGAAAGGCAGTAAAGCTGAAGCTCCTGCGCCGCTTTGACAAGGCAGATATGCCGCTGACGGCAATGAAGGAGCTTGGAGTCAGCGCTGTACGCGGTGCGAGGGGAGTCCCTGCTGCACTGAGCCGTGAACTGAGAAAGCTGAGCGTGTAAGCGGTTTTTACGCCGTATATGCTGCGAAAACACGTTTTTTGCCGCGACGGTTGCTATTTTTGAAAAGATATGTTATAATATAATGCGTACGCAATAACCGCTTTTGGCGGTTATTGCCCCGAATTATGTTTTGGAAGCGAAAATTCTTTATAAAATTTGGAATTTGCGCGCTGCATTAATATTTATGTCAAGCTCATTTTGCCATTTCGGGCAAAACAAAGTGAAGGAAAAACAATCTGTATTATAAATATTTCTTTCGCTCTGACAACTTAAAATCAGCTATATACAGCTTCTTTTAGACGATTTTAAGCTGCTGAGCAGACATTGATATAGGATATACGTTTTATTTTATTTTTTCCGTTTTTTGACAGGAGGAACTTTATGCTTAATGCTGATCTGAAGGAATTTCAACTGACTTCTGATTTTGACGAGCTTGTGATCTCGGCTGTGATGGCAGTGCCCTCGGGAGATATAAACGGCATTGTTCAGATCGTTCATGGCATGAATGAGCACAAGGAAAGATACTACCCCTTCATGGATTACCTTGCTGAACAGGGATTTATAACTGTTATTCATGATAACCGCGGACATGGCGGAAGTATCATGGAAGCTGATGATATCGGCTTTATGTTCAGAAAAGGCGGCGAAGGATTTGTGAGCGATATTGCTCAGATCAATAAGCGCATAAGGGCTGCATACCCTAATGTTCCCGTATTTATGGCTGCAAGCGGTCTGGGGGCATCGGGTGCAAAGTGCTTTATAAAAGAACATGATGATTGTATAGACGGACTTGTACTTCTGGGAAGTCTGTATTACAGTCCGCTGTCACCTGTGACAAGAGTTATCAATTCTGTGGCATCAAAACGCCCAGGAAGCCGCTTCAGAAGCGAGAAAATATTTGATACTGTAGATGATACTCTCGGAAAATTCTTTGAAGATCCAATAAATTCATGGCGATGCAGTGACGCAGATGCTGTGCTTGCATATAACGAAGACCCGCTGTGTAACTTCAAGCCGACTTTAAACGGCTATCAGGAAATGCTGTGGATAATCAGAAATTCTCAGTCCGGAGCAGGCTGGCAGATGAAAAATCCAAAGCTTCCCATACGCTTTATTTCAGGCAAGGAAGACCCTGCAATGGTTTCTGAAAAGAAATTCATGAAGCTGGTGTCAAAGCTTGAAAAGGAAGGCTATGACAGCATATCTCACCGTCTTTTTGACGGTATGCGCCATGATGTTCTCATGGAGAAAAATTGTATAAACGTATACAAGGACATTGCAAAGACTCTGTTTTCGTGGCTTGACCGTTGGAATGACGAGCGCCTTGAAGCAGCCGCTGAGGCTGCAGCGGAGGTCGCAGCAGTTACAGCAGCCGCAGAAGAAGCACCTGTACAGCAGGCAGCAGAAGAGGAAACAGTTAGTGAATAATTAACGATGCTCAGGGCCGCGGAAGTTCCGACGGTCCTTATATCGTAAAATGAAAGGATAAATTATGGATATCAACAAAACACTGGCAAAAGAATTCGGACTTAAACAGGAGCAGGTGGATAACACAGTTGCGCTTATCGATGACGACAAGACCATACCGTTTATCGCCCGTTACCGTAAAGAACTTACAGGCTCGCTTGACGACCAGATACTCCGTGAGCTTTACGACAGACTCATGTACCTCCGCAACCTTGAAAAGCGCAAGGAAGAGGTAACAAACGCTATCACAGAGCAGGAGAAGATGACTCCTGAGATAGAGGCTGCTATCAGTGCGGCTGTAACACTTGTAGAGGTAGAGGATATCTACCGTCCGTTCAAGCCTAAGCGCCGTACCCGTGCAAGCATTGCCCGTGAAAACGGTCTTGAGCCGCTGGCTGTAATGCTTATAGAGCAGAAGGATTCTACTGACCCTGAGAAGGAAGCAGAAGCCTTCATTGATGAAGAAAAGAAGATAAAGGATGCTCAGACAGCTCTTCAGGGAGCTATGGATATCATCGCTGAGGATATCTCTGATGATGCCGATATCAGAAAGAAGCTCCGTGCGCTTGCAGGCGAAAAGGGTGAGCTTGTATCAAAGGCTTCTGACCCTGAGGCAGAGAGCGTTTACATGAATTATTACGAATACTCAGAGGCTATCCCTAAGGTAGCCAATCACCGTGTACTTGCCCTTGACAGAGGCGAGAAGGAAGGCTTCCTCAAGGTAGCTGTAACTCTTGACGAGACAATCGCAACAGATGTTATCTTCGGCAAGTACATCAAAGCAAACAATTCCTGCGGAGAGCTTGTAAGAGCTGCTGCCGCTGACAGCTATAAGAGACTTATTTTCCCGTCTATCGAGCGTGAGATACGTTCAGAGATGAGCGCAAAGGCTGCTGAAGAGTCCATAAAGGTATTTGCCGCAAATCTGCGACAGATGCTTTTACAGCCGCCGCTCAAGAGCAGCGTTATCCTCGGACTTGACCCGGGTTACGCACACGGCTGTAAGACGGCTGTTATCGACGGCACAGGAAAGGTGCTTGATACAGCTATCATCTACCCTGTAGGCTCGGCAGGTGCTGTTGAAGCCGCTAAGAAAAAGGTAAAGGAATTTATCCAGAAATACAACGTAAACGTTATCTCTATCGGTAACGGTACAGCTTCACGCGAGACCGAGAGCTTTGCTGCTGAGATAGTAAAGGAAGTGCCTCAGGACGTAAGCTATATGGTAGTAAGTGAGGCAGGAGCTTCTGTTTACTCAGCTTCTAAGGTAGCTGCTGAGGAATTCCCTGAGTATGACGTTTCTATCAGAGGCGCTATCTCTATCGCAAGACGTTTACAGGACCCTCTTGCAGAGCTTGTTAAGATAGACCCTAAGGCTATCGGTGTAGGACAGTATCAGCATGATATGCCGCAGGCTCGTATGAGCGAAGCACTGGGCGGTGTTGTTGAGGACTGTGTTAACTCTGTCGGAGTTGACCTCAATACAGCATCACACTCACTTCTTTCATATATTGCAGGCATAAATGCAACAGTTGCAAAGAATATCGTTACCTACCGTGAGGAAAACGGCAGATTTACAGACCGTAAGGAGCTTCTCAAAGTGCCTAAGCTGGGCAAAAAGGCTTTCGAGCAGTGTGCAGGCTTCCTGAGAGTCCGCGATGGAAAAAATCCTCTTGACAATACAGCTGTTCACCCTGAGAGCTATGAGGCTGCATCTTCACTGCTCAGCGAGTGCGGATTTACTATTGCAGATATTGCAGGCGGCGGAGCTGAGGGCATTACAGAAAAGGCTGAGAATATCGGTATAGAAAATATAAGCAAGTCGCTTGGAATAGGTGTTCCTACACTTACCGATATCATCGGTGAGCTTAAAAAGCCCGGACGCGACCTTCGTGACGAGCTTCCTGCACCTCTTCTCAGAAGCGGTGATGTTATGGAGATAAAGGACCTCAAGCCCGGTATGGAGCTTGTTGGTACGGTCCGCAATATCATTGATTTCGGCTGTTTTGTAGATATCGGCGTTCATGAGGACGGTCTTGTTCATATCTCACAGATATGCAGCAGATACATCAAGCACCCTCTTGAAGCTGTAAAAGTTGGCGAAGTAGTAAAGGTAAGAGTTCTGGACGTTGACCTCAAGAGAAACCGTATATCGCTTACTATGCGACTTAACGACGAAGAGGAGAAGAAGCAGCAGAAGTCTGAGCGCAGACCTAACAACAGAAAGCGCGAAGACCGCAAGCCTAAGGGATTTGATGCTTCACAGCTCAGAAACAGCAGTTTCCGTATAAAGCAGAAGTAAGGAGAGATACTATGGCTTTCAGAACAGAGGATAAGGAAATAAAATGTGCTGTCTGCGGTAAAGAATCTGTTCAGACAGTTGTAGCAGAGTATGATCCCGATACAAGTGTTCCTGATCTTGATATGCGTCCTGATGAGCCGCATCGTTCATACCTGAAGTATTGGGTCAGCGAGTGTCCTTACTGCGGATACTGTAATGCTGCCATAGATATTCCCGTAAAATTTACAAAGGAATTCCTTGACAGCGGTAAGTATCGTAATGCAGGCGGCAGCGGACTTGCTGAGAAATTCATGAAGATGTCACTTGTATGTGAGAAAAACAAGGTCTATGATGAAGCGGTTAAAGCTTGCCTGTATGCAGCATGGTACTATGATGATGAGGGCGATGACGAAAAGGCTGCGGAATGCCGCAGAGCAGGAGTGAAAATAATCGATCTGCATAAGAAGGAATTTTCTGAAAAGCCTGATTTCATTCTTCTTGCAGCAGACCTTATTCGCAGAAGCGGAGACTTTGAGCGCGTTATACATGACTATAAGGGCAGATTTATGCCTACACGTCTTCTGACCGCGCTTGCTGAATTTGAGACAGAGCTTGCCGAAAAGGGCGATGCTTCATGTCATAAGGCTGATGAAGCAAGAGGCGTAGCAGTAAAATAAGATCATGAGCCGCACCTAAGGTGCGGCTTTTTTGTGCATATAACATTGACATTGGCTTAGAATAGTGATATAATCGAGATGAATGAAGAAAAGTGTATCATGGAGGTATTATAATGAAAAAAGCCGCAGCTGTATTTGTTGCAGTCGCAATGGCTGCCTGTGCGATCACGGGTTGTCAGCCAAAGAAAAAGGATATCAGCAATGCAAAGGTAACACAGCAGAAAAGTGATGCTTATGACAGCGCTATAAAGGAATGCTTTGAAGCTATGTATTCGCTTGGAGGAGCAGAGACTTTCTATTCCTATATGTATCCTGATGC
>SFFP01000101.1 GCA_004556875.1 Ruminococcus flavefaciens | reverse complement strand
GAGCTGCTTTCGCACTTGCCTTTGCGGTTTTCTGTGCCGCTTTTGCAGCCTGCTGTGAGGTCTTAATTGCTGTCTTTGCGGTTTTCTCGGCAGTCTTAATGGATTTCGTCGCCGTCTTTGCAGAGCCTTTGCCGACCGTCTTTATCTTTTTCTTTCCGGCTGAACGAGCAGACTGCTTTACGGTTTTCTCTGCTGATTTTTCCGCAGTCCTGACCGTTTTGCCGCCGATATTCTGAGATTGCTTCTGCAAAGCCTTTTCAGCCCGTTTTGCCTTGAAATTCTGAATACCGTCCTTTGTCTTGTAGATATTTTCCTTTGTGGTTTTCACGCCTTTCCGTCCGGCTTTGTCAAATTGATGTGCGCCCTCGTGAACGGCAGTGTCAACTCCACGCTCGAACCTATCCGCAGCATATTCATCGGCGGAATTTTCGGCGGCAGATGTGCTGTGTTCGGCTTTATCTTTGGTAGAGATATACGCTTGTTTCATTCGCTGCCCGGCTACGGCAGCTTTGTCAATGGTCTTTATTGTACCTTTGACCGCATCTCTTGTTTTAATATCAGCCATATAATAAACCTCCCTTCGTGGAAAATTAGAACGCAAAACAAGGTGAAAAGGTATAAACACCTTAACCCCTTGACCTTTGCATATAAAAAGTGGCTTGAAATAAGGGTTTTCGGCGGTCTAATTGTCCACGGCCGACCTCTTATTTCGTTGATATTTCGCCTTGTTTTTCAGGTACATTATCCTTGCACACTCAGCACAGTATTTCTGCCTGTTGCTGTGCTTTTCAATAGGAACACCGCACCTTTCACAAACGGTTTTTGCCCTCGACATCAATATCTCTGCTTCCAGCTTTGGCTCTGCGGGCAATACCGCATTGCGGAAGTATTTGCAAAGCAGAGAGTAAGAAATAGACTGAACGCATACGCAGGGTTCTCCGTCATCAAGGAGCAGACAGTTTCCTCCGTCATAGTTTGCACAAAGACGCTTTATCAGGGCATTAGCTTTGTATCTCTGTCGCCCCGTCATTTGAGGGAGCATTGCTACCACCGCTTTCTGTTACTTTCTTTGCTACAACGACAAGCCTGCTGTTCTGACCGGAATACTCACAGGTGGATAGCGTGATGAGCTTATCACCGTATTCGGCAGAAACGCCCGTATCGTAGAAAGCCTTTTCTTTGGCTCTTTGGATATACCCGTCAAACTGCTCTTTTGTTGCTGCGTCCACAAACTGATAATACCTAAACTCATTTTCCGAGCCGGTATAAACCGCCGTCTTGAAAACAGCGATAACCTCATAGGTCTGTTTCACACAAAGCGTATCAAAGCGGAAGGTCTTGTGTTCCTCCCAAAATTCCTTGCTTTTGAACTTTTCAAGGTCGGAAAACATTGTACCGTTCTTCATATGATGACCGTAAACAATCAGGTTGTCCGACGGCTTATTCACATCACAGCTTTCGCTCATATAGGGACAGCCGTAATCGGTGTATTCCTTGTCAAAGCCGTGCTTCAGATAGAAGTTCGGCTCCTGCGGCGACTGCATAACGGGATAGTTGATTTGCGTACCGTCAATTCTTATCCACCCCACAATATCGCTGTTCTGCTCAAAGAGCTTTGTGTACTCAGAGAGCATTATCGCTTTCCCCTCCGTAGCTTCGACACTCTCGTTTGTTTCGCTTTCCTCTACGATTTCCGCAAGACTGTCGTAGATTTTCTCCTGCGTATGAGCTTCCTTGAAATGACGGTATATCATCACTCCGCTGAACATCATCACAAGCAGAAAAAAGCAGATGATTGAAACATAGATATTCTTTTTCATTGCGTTTCCTTTCCGAAGCCGAGAGAGAGCTATGCGCTCTCTCCGGGCTTCGTGGTCATCAGTTTGTAGAGTTTTGTGTTCTTGGGGAACTTGTTTGCGAATGGAACGAGAGAACTGCCGACTTTCAGGAGTCCGTGTCCTGCTTCGACATTGGTGATATAGGACATCTGAAGATCGGAGATATTCAGAAGCTCTGCCAGCTTCAATCTGTCGGTTGAAGCCTGATTGAGCATAATGATGAACTCGGAGTTGGCAAGCATCGTCCTCGCCGTATGGCTCTGCAAAAGGTCATCCACATTCTGTGTGATGCCCGTCGCATAGGCTCCGTACTTTCTTACACGCTTCCAAAGGGTAAAGAGGAAGTTTGCACTGTACTCGTGCTGGAAAAGCAGGTAAATCTCATCAATAAAGATATAGGTGTTCTTGCCCTTCGCTCTGTTTTGCGTAATGCGATTGAGAATGGAGTCGAGGACGACAAGCATACCGATAGGCATAAGCTGTTTGCCGAGGTCGAGAATGTCGTAGCAGATCAGGCGGTTGTTGGTATCCACATTCGTCTGCTTTGCAAAGGTATTAAGAGAACCGTGCGTGAACAACTCAATCGCAAGTGCGATTTCCTTTGCTTCAGGCTCGTCTTGCTTCAGGAGTTCGGCACGGAAGTCCTGCAAGGTCGGTACAGTACCCGTGTAATCGTTCTGCTGATAGGTACGGTAAACGCTTGCGGTGCAACGGTCGATAATAGATTTCTGCTTTGCTCCGAGATTGTTGCCGCCGATAAGCTGTTCGCAAAGCGACATAATGAACTCGGATTTGAGAATAACGGGGTTTGCACCGTCGCCGTATTCCTTGTTCATATCCATAGCGTTGATATGGCTCGGAGAGGTAGCAGAGATATTAATAATCTCGCCGCCCAAGGCTTTCACAAGTGCGGAATACTCTCGCTCAGGGTCAATTATGATAACATCTGCGTCCGATGAAAGAACAATATTCTCGATTTCTCCCTTTGCGGCAAAGGATTTACCGCCGCCGGATACACCGAGGATAAAGGAATTACCATTCAAAAGCTGTTTACGGTCGGCAATAATCATATTCTTTGAAATAACATTCTGACCGTAGTAAATGCCGTTTTCGTGGTAAATATCCTGAACACGGAACGGGATAAACACCGCCAAGGACTCGGTAGTAAGCGTTCTGAAGGTGTCAATCTTTCGTGTGCCGAAGGGCATAACCGTATTCAGTCCGTCGAGCTGCTGAAATTTCAGTACCCCGAACTGGCAAAGATGCTTTCTTGCGGTAGTCAGGAGCGCTTCAGTGTCCTGATCGAGCTGTTCTTTTGTATCTGCCGTATGCACAAAGGTAATAACGGCAAACATCATTCGCTGATCTCTTGTAGTCAGGTCATCGAGAAACTCTTTCATTTCTTTTTTCTGCTGCTCCATATCGTAAGGAACGGTAGCAGAAAAGTTGTTGTTGGAGTTCTGCCTGCGCTGCCAGTTTGTGATGTTCGTCTCAACGCCAAGCAATCTGCTCTCCGCTTCACGCACCGCTTCGTCGGTGGGAATGGGTACAACATCAATCGACATCATCAGATTGCGGTTAAGGTCTGTAAGCTCCGCCACCATACTGTCCTTGATATACGACGCATATTCACGAAGGAAAAGCACTCTGCCGTAGCGATTTCCGATTTTGAAATAGTCGCTTTCAAACTCCATAGAATCAGGGCAGATATAGTCTTTGAAATCGTGTCCTTTCTTCCGTGTATCCTTAATGTCAAAATGAAAAGAGCTTTCCTCACCGACTCTGTAAAAGTCGTGGAAAACTCTCAGTCGTTCATCTGTTTCAAGCTCGGTGCATTTGCTTCCGAGTCTGCCGAAGTGGGCGATCAGGTCTGCGCCGACACGGGCAAAGTAGTTTCTTGCTTCCTCTATGTTTTTCTTGTTGATAGAGATGGTAATATACTTGTCCTGCACAATGGCGTTTGCTCCGGTGGCTTTTTCAAGCAGCATTTTGTTGTATTCCTCACGGTACACATCAAGCTCATCGCCTTTCAGCGGCAGAAGAATGGTTTTCTCAAAGTCCAGTCTGTTCAGCCTGCGGTTGTTGATTGTAATTTTGGTAGTAGCTCCGCTGTCAAAGGAATTGAGCAACTCCGAGTATTCAAGGAACATTGCTTCCTTGTCCTCACGGCTGGCAACCGCATAATTTATATCCGTAAACTTAAAGGATTTGGAGAACTTATCCTTGCCGACCTGAAAAATGCCGTCATCATAGATTGCCTTAATAGGAATGACATCCTGGACGCCCTTCGGTACAACAAACTTCTCCTTATCCTGTTTGAAAAGATTTGTCAGTGTCTTAATCATTGGTTTTCAATACCTCCTTACTTTTTTGTTCCATACTCGGCTTCATCAGCTCAAAGTAGGTGTTGGTGGAATGGAAAACGAGCTTTTTCGGCATAAGAAATTCACTCTTGATCCACGCCCACACAAATTTCTCTGCGGTCATACCGTTGTACTTAATGAAGCCCAGCGCCGCAAAGGGTGCGGCCGCTAAAATACACATCCACGACACGGTTTCCGTGCCGACATACGGCCCCAGCAGAAAATATACGCCCACCGCAACTGTGCACGCCAAGACAGAAAAGATGAATTGTCGAAGCGTTAGTCCGAAAAACATACTTTCCGTGTAGTTGCGGATTTCTCTGTTAATTTTTACTTCCATTTCTGTTCCTTTCCCGGCGGCGAGCTTTTATGATTTCTTCCTTGCAGACACACTCATCGGCAAGACAGATAATCCTCCGCTTGCGTTTGCCGCCGTAATACAGACAAAATCTGCAATCGCAATCCTCAAGGGAATATCCTGAGAATTTGTTGTATCTTCGTGTTGTTTGTTTCATTGCAAAATCTCCTTACAGTCCCATCATTTCTCGGATAATGCGGTCGCTCATCTTAACTGAGCCGACGAGTACCAACATATTAAAGACAAGCTCTCCGATATATGCCCACACCTGCGTTACGGCTGCCGCACTTGTATCTACAACAGGCGGCGATGAAGCGAACACCGAGAAGATAATGCAGGCAAGCACGATGACCGCACCTTCAAGCAAAACTGCACAGTAGCTCTTGATAAAGGACTTGCCCACATTCTGCGAGGGTTCTCCCGCAAAGGTTGAAAGCGGAATCGGGGCAAGTGCCGTATACATATACAGCTTAAAGAAACGCCCGTAAACAGTCATAATAAGCAGGAACGAAAGGACTGTAATGAACAGACCGCCGATAAGCGTTACCGCCCATAGCGGAATGCTCTCAAAAAAGCCACAGTCCTCGATTGTCGTTACCATCTCAGCCGGGAGCGTTGTCTGCTGCGGCGAGCCGAAGCCTGCGGCGTTCATAATTGTTGTAATCGTACCTTGTACGATATTGAATAGCGCCAGCATCAGCTCCATACCGTAGGTGATCGCACCTTTGGCAAGAGTGAACCTGATAAATAGCTTCAGTGCGTGTTCCGGTTTCTTCACATCGGAGAACGAACCGCAGGTTTTTACCATACCGACTACGAAAAATAAAACGAGCAGTGCCAAGCCGATAGCCTGGACAGCGCCGTTTATATTGACAATCACGCTCCATATACCGCCGCCTTTGAAGTTCTGCGGCGTCGTTGTGATAAGCGTCCATATTTCAGATAGCTTCTCATTCCAAGTTTCAAGGGCGTTTTCGAGATTTTGCACAACCCAGTTATCACTCAAATTGACGCACCTCCTTTACAAATTTGGGGCATACCCGATTTTTCGGATATGCCCCTTTTGAGTGTTTCCTTGCTTAACCCGTAATGAGAGTGAGAATTTCCTTTGCAAAGGTGATGATGACACCGCCTGCAAGGGTAAGGAAGCCATTGGCTCTCTGCGAAGGATCGTGAGATTTCAGGGAAAGACCGACCTGAACAATACCGAAGCCGAGCAGGATAAGCCCGATTGCACGGATGAGTCCGAAAATGAAATCGGACAGATTGTTGATAACGGTCAGCGGATCTCCGCCTGCCGCAAATGCGGTCATAGACATACAGCCGATAAGTGCCATACAAAGCACAACGGCACAGTAGGCACGAAAGCCCTTTTTGACCTTTCCGGTCATAGGCAGCTTTTTGGTTTCCTTGTTGTTGGTTTTCTTAAAAATATTCATTGTGTTTACCTCCATAAATTTAATCATTTTCAAAGTCCTCATCTGAGAGGAGTTCGTAATTGGTTTCTGCAACTTCTGTTTCGGGAGCCTTGAATTTATCAAAGCTCAGAAGCTCGATGGTAGCGACATCGGACTTCACTTCGCCGTGTTCGTAAACGCCGGCTTTTCCGTCTGCGGTCAGCGCCACATTGGGGTGCTTGAGAATATCGTATTTGAAATCAAGCACCGGACGCTCACCACGGATAAAGAGAATTGCGTAACGGTTATCAAGCATACGAACCTCGTCCGGGGTTAGCAGCTCTCGACCGCTGATTTGGTAGTTGGTTGAATAACTTCCGCTTCGACCTTCGCTTTTGCCGTAGGTGTTGGTATCAATCGTGGATTTGCCGAGCAGCTCGCTCACATATTTGTGTGTGGACTGTTCGTTGCCGCCTAAATACAAAAACTCGTCGCAGTTACCCACGATGCTTTCCCACTGCTTCTCGAACAATGCTTTGAGCTGTGCCAAGTTCTGCAATATGATACTGACAGATACCGAGCGAGAACGCATAACGGAAAGTATCTTGTCAAAGTCATCAGGCAACGAAACATTGGCAAACTCGTCCATCAGGAAATGAACAGGGATAGGCAGGCTGCCGCCGTGAATATGGTCGGCGGAATAAAACAACTGCTGAAAAAGCTGTGTGTAAAGGATAGATACCAAAAAGTTAAAGCTCGTATCGTTATCAGGTATCAGGGCAAATAGTGCCGTTTTCTTTTCACCGAGAGTTTCAAGCTCCAGCTCATCGGTTGAGGTGAGTGAA
>SFFP01000100.1 GCA_004556875.1 Ruminococcus flavefaciens | reverse complement strand
GAGGCTGTAAAGCAGGGCAAGTCAAAGATGTTCGTTGTTACAAAGATCGACGACAAGGACGCTAATTTCTTCAACGTTCTCACTGAGCTTAAAACCGTTTTCGGACCTACAGTATGCCCTGTAGTAGTTCCTGTTATAAGCAACGGTCAGATCGTTGAGTATGTGAATCTCATTGAGATGAAGTGCTATAAGTACGACGATAAGGGCAACGCTATCGAGACAGAGATGCCGACAGCTGAGATATCCGAAAAGTTTGAGTATCGTGTTGACGGTCTTATTGCTGCGGTAAGCGAAGCCGTTGCAGAGACTTCAGAGGAGCTTATGGAGAAGTTCTTCGAGGGCGAGGCATTCACTCAGAAAGAGCTTATCGACGGTATCCACGATGGTATGAACAGAGGTATCATCACTCCTGTTGTATGCACATCTGCTGCTGATCTTGCAGGTATAGATATGCTTCTCAAGGAGATAGAGCTTCTTCTCCCGTCACCTAATGAAGTATATGCAGCTGAAGCATATACAGCTACACAGGATGTTGTAGAAGTAAAGTGCGATGTAAACGAGCCGCTTTCAGCTTTCGTATTCAAGACAGTTGCCGATCCGTTCGTTGGCAAGATGTCATTCATAAGAGTTATGTCAGGCAAGCTTTCCGCTAACTGTGAGGTAACTAACTCATCAACAGGCAGCAGCGAGAAGATCGGCAAGCTCTATACACTCTGCGGAAAGAAGCAGATAGAGGTATCAGCTGCTTATGCGGGCGATATAGTTGTAGCTTCTAAGATATCCGCAAATACAGGTGATACACTTTCAGACTCTTCAAAGGTAGTTGAGTTTGCAAATATGGAATTCCCAAGACCTTGCTATTCAATGGCTGTAAAGGCTAAGGCACAGGGCGACGAGGCTAAGATATCTGCAAGTATGCAGCGTCTTATCGAGGAAGATCCTACTCTCACATATGTTCAGGACGAGACAACAAAGGAGCAGATACTCAGCGGTCTCGGTGAACAGCATATCGAAGTTGCTGCTGCTAAGCTCAAGAGCAAATTCGGCGTAGAGGTAAACCTTACAGTTCCTAAGATAGCTTACAAGGAGACTATCCGCAAGAAGGTAAAGGTTCAGGGCCGCCATAAGAAGCAGTCAGGCGGTCACGGTCAGTTCGGTGATGTTTGGATAGAGTTTGAGCCGTGCGTAAGCGATACACTGGTATTCGAGGAGAAGATATTCGGCGGTGCTGTACCTAAGAACTTCTTCCCGGCAGTACAGAAGGGACTTGAAGAGTCAGTTAAGAAAGGCGTTCTTGCAGGCTGCCCTGTAGTAGGTCTCAAGGCTATACTTGTAGATGGTTCTTATCATCCTGTTGACTCGTCAGAAATGGCATTCAAGACAGCAGCTTCTATCGCATACAAGGAGGGACTCCGTCAGGCTGATCCTGTAATGCTTGAGCCTATCGGTGAGCTTAAAGTAACAGCTCCTGATGAAAATACAGGCGATATCATGGGTGAGCTCAACAAGCGCAGAGGCAGAGTTCTCGGTATGGAGCCTGTGGGCAACGGAAATACCATGATACAGGCAGAAGTTCCTATGCGTGAGATGCACGATTTCGCAATGTATCTCCGTCAGACCACAAGAGGTCTGGGAAGCTTCACATTTGATTTTGTAAGATATGAGCAGCTTCCTGCAAACCTTCTGACAGAAGTAATTTCTGCTGTTGGAAATGTTGAATAAGTAAACTAAAGTCTGCCGCGGAGATAATGACTCTGCGGCAGTTTTTTGCATAATAGGGGGGTTGATTTATTTTTATCAATGTGCTATAATATAAATTGGATTATTTTAAGAAAGAAGTGTTGTTCACATGACAAAGATCACTATTTTCTCAGGCTTTCTTGGCGCAGGAAAGACCACTCTTATAAAGAAGCTCATTCAGGAGGGCTATAAAGGCGAAAAGCTTGTTCTTATAGAGAACGAGTTCGGACAGATCGGTATAGACGGAGGTTTCTTGCAGGATGCAGGTGTTGAGATCACTGAAATGAACTCAGGCTGTATCTGCTGCAGCCTTGTCGGAGACTTTGGCAAGGCATTGGAAAAGGTACTTGCTGACTATGCTCCTGACCGTATCCTTATCGAGCCATCAGGCGTTGGCAAGCTCAGTGACGTTATCCGCGCTGTTCAGAACATCAATGCTCACGACGTTGAGCTTGACGGCTTTACAACAGTTGTTGACGCTAAGAAATATAAGATGTATATGAAGAATTTCGGTGAATTCTTTGACAATCAGATAACATATGCAAGCTGTCTTATTCTCAGCCATACAAGCGGTCTGACTCAGGAAAAGCTTGACGAGTGCGTAAAGAGCCTTCGTGAGAAAAATCCTGCTGCACCTATCGTTACAACAGAATGGGATCAGCTCACAGGCGCACAGCTTGTTGACGCTATGACACAGAAGAACACACTTGATGATGAGCTTAAAGAGCTCCTTGAAGAGGCTGCACATCACGATCATCATCACCACCACCATGATGATGAAGATGAGCATGAGCATCATCACGACCACGATGAACATGAGCACCACCATGACCATGAACATGAACATCACCACGATCACGGTCCTGACTGTACCTGCGGCTGCCACGATCATGACCACGATCACGAACATCATCATCACCACCATGCTGATGAAGTTTTCACAAGCTGGGGCAGAGAGACTACAAGAACTTATACAGCAGAAGAGATCACAAACGCTCTCAATGCTCTCGGTGATGAAGAGAAGTACGGCATGATCCTTCGTGCAAAGGGTATTGTTGCAGGTGCTGACGGAAAGTGGATACACTATGATTATGTTCCGGGTGTACCTGATGTACGTACAGGAAGCGCAAGCACTATCGGCAGACTCTGTGTTATCGGTTCAAAGATAAACGAGGAAGCTATCGCTGAGCTTTTCAAAGCGTGATATAACCGAAAGGAGCTGTAAAACGTGCCTAATCAGGACGAATTAATACCGATATATCTCTTCCTTGGCTTTCTTGAGTCGGGTAAGACTAAGTTTATACAGGAAACTCTTGAGGACAGACGCTTCAACAAGGGCGAAAAGACACTTCTTCTTGTATGCGAAGAGGGTATAGAAGAGTTTGATATCTCAAAAATGCCTAAGAAGAATATCACTGTCAGCGTAATTGAGGATAAGTCTGATTTTACTATGGAGAACTTCACGAAACTTCTCAAGGAAAGCGGTGCAGAGCGAGTTGTTGTTGAGTACAACGGTATGTGGACAATGGACGAGTTCTTCAAGGCAATGCCTGATGAAACTACTATTGCACAGGTAATGTGTTTTGTTGACGCAACTACATTTACAAATTACAACGCAAATATGAGAAGTCTTGTTGTTGATAAGTTCAACAATACAGAAATGGTAGTTTTCAACCGCTTTGATGAAAAATACGATCCGAATGAGTTCCATAAGATCGTAAGAGGTGTCAGCCGCAGAGCAGAGATAGTTTACGAATACGCTGACGGCAGAGTTGCTTATGACGATATCGAAGATCCGCTTCCTTTCGACGTAGAGGCTGACGAGATAACTATCGAGGACAAGGATTTTGCTCTCTGGTATCGTGATATCATGGACGAGCCTATGAAGTATGACGGTAAGACTATGACATTCAAAGCTCTTATTGCAAAGAATTCAAAGTTCCCTGAGAATACTTTTGCAGTAGGCCGTCATATAATGACCTGCTGTGTTGAAGATATCCAGTATTGCTGGCTTGTAGCTCAGTATGAGGGCGGAAATGAACCTGAAAATAAGGAATGGATAACGGTTACAGGCAAGATAAGCGTTCAGAAGCATAAGCTATATCGTGGAAAAGGCCCTGTTCTCTATGTTGAGAGCTTTGAAAAAGCAGAAGCTCCCGAACAGCCTGTTGCAACATTTTATTGATAGTAAAAAATGCTCCCTTTAGAAAGGGAGCATTACTTTTTAACCGCGTTTTCAACATAGTGTTGAAAATAATGTTGGAATATCGAAAGATTATGTAAAAAACGCCTTGACTGTATTTTGCCAAGGCGTTTTACTTTATCTGTATTTTCTTGTATTGAGGACTCTTATGGAATTAAGGATAAGAAGCATTGCTGTTCCTGAGTCTGCAAAAACTGCAAGCCACATATTCGGGTGACCGATCAAACCAAGAACAAGTACAGCCGCTTTGATGACAAGTGCGAAT
Source organism: Ruminococcus flavefaciens (assembly GCA_004556875.1). Lineage (GTDB taxonomy): Bacteria > Bacillota > Clostridia > Oscillospirales > Ruminococcaceae > Ruminococcus > Ruminococcus flavefaciens_S. The sequence goes on along the minus strand of SFFP01000100.1, from coordinate 2,635 downwards.
ATAATGTTTTCATATGAGATCCGCAGAGTTTTGTCAGCGATCTTCTTTGCTTTTACTACGGCTTCAGGTTCGGAGTTCATGAATACTGCATCAGCCGCTTCAAGAGCAAGGTCTGAGCCGCTGTGCATAGCACCGCCCACATCTGCGCCTGCAAGTACAGGTCCGTCGTTGAAACCGTCGCCAACAAACATTACTGCGCCGTTTTCCTTGCGGATACGTTCTATCTCGGCAAGCTTGCCGTCAGGGAGAAGATCTCCCTTTGCGGAATCAATACCAAGTTTTTTTGCCATAGCAGCGGCGTTTTCTGACTTGTCGCCTGTGAGCATTGCTGTCTTGACCCCCATATTGTGAAGCTGTGCAACTGCTTCTGCGGAGGTTTTCTTTACAGTATCCGAAACGATGATACGTCCCTCTATCTTGCCGTTGCAGGCAACGTAAACAATGCTTCCGAGAGGTGTTTCTTTGTCATTTACAGTAATATTGTTTTCTGACATCAATCTCTCATTACCGCAGAGAATGGTCTTTCCGCCAAGAATTGCAGTGACACCGCGTCCTGCGATCTCGCCTGACTTTTCTGGAGTGTCAAGCTTTGCGTCATGGCTTCGGCAATATTCAACGATACTTTCAGCAACGGGATGTGTTGAACACTGCTCACAGCTTCCACATATGGAAAGTATCTCATTTTCGCTCATACTGCCGTATGATGTGATCTCTGTAACAGAGAAGCTTCCGTTTGTAAGCGTACCTGTTTTATCAAATGCAATAGCCTTGACCTTGCCAAGAGCTTCGATAGCGTTTCCGCCCTTGAACAGTATACCAAGTTTTGAAGCTGCGCCTATACCTGAGAAATATGCAAGAGGTACGCTGAGCACCAGAGCGCACGGACAGCTTATTACAAGGAAGGTAAGTGCAGAGTATATCCACTTGCTCCAGTCACCTGTGATAAGCGACGGAACGATAGCTGTCAGTAATGCGACCGCGATAACGATAGGCGTATAGATCTTAGCGAAACGTGTAATGAAGCGGTCTATCTTTGGTTTTGATGCAGAAGCATCTTCGACTGCCTGTGCTATTTTTGATATCATGGAGTCGTCCGCAGCGGCAGTAGCTTTAAGGGTAAATGTCTCTGAAAGGTTGATACAGCCTGAAAGAACTTCATCACCCATGCGTACTGTCATAGGTACAGGTTCGCCGTTAACTGCTGATGTGTCAATTCTTGATTCACCAAGCTCTACAACGCCGTCAGCGGCTATTCTTTCGCCTGGCTTTATGCGGAGAATATCTCCTACCTCGATCTCATCTGAAGGGATACGTTTGAACTCGCCGTCAATAAGTACATCGGCTTCTTCTACTTTGAGTCCTGCAACGTCTGTGATAGCCTTTCGGCTTCGTGCAACAGCGTAATCTTCGAAAAGCTCACCGATGCGGAAGAAAAGAACTACTCCCACAGCTTCCGAGTATTCGCCAAGTATGAATGCGCCTATAGTCGCCACTGTCATAAGGAAATTTTCATCAAAAAAATTCTTGTTTTTAAGATTTTTGAATGTAGCAAGAAGTACATTGTATCCGAGAGTGAGATAAGCTGCTACATAAAGTGCTATAGTAAGCGGTTTAATATCAAGGAGCTTTCCGCTGATTATTGCAGTCGCAAAAAGCACAACACCTATTATAAGTGGGATAAGTTCCTGTGAAAGTCTCTCACGTTTTTCGGCGTGTTCATGAGTGTGATGTTCTTCATGTTCATGTGTGCGGCTGATCTCTTCGTGGTGATGATGTTCGTGCTTAGCAGGAGCGATTACAACACCGGCTTCGATAGAATTTGCCACTTCGTTGATCTTTGCAAGGAGTTCATCGGTTATGTTGCCCTTTATTCTGAACTTCTTCATAGGGAAGTTCAGAACAGCAGACTCAACGCCGTCAAGCTTGCCTATAGCATCTTCAATTTTTGCACCGCAGTGAGCACAGGCAAGATTTTCTATAGTGTAGTCATCTGAACTGTGTTCATGTTCGTGGTGATGATGTTCATGCTCATGATCACAGCCGCACTCTTCATCGTGGTGGTGATGATGTTCATGCTCATGATCGTGGTCACAGCCGCACTCTTCATCGTGGTGGTGATGTTCATGCTCATGATCGTGACCACAGCCGCACTCTTCATCGTGGTGGTGATGATGTTCATGATCGTGGTCACAGCCGCACTCTTCATCGTGATGATGATGGTGATGATGTTCGTGCTTATGTTCATGGTGTTCCTTCTCAATAGGGGAGATAATGACTCCTGCCTCTATTGAATTTGCTACCTTATTGATTTTGCTGATGAGTTCATCTGTAAGCTCACCTTTTATTTTGAACTTTTTAAGGGGAAAGTTCAGTACGGCAGATTCAATGCCGTCAAGCTTATTTATTGCTTCTTCGATCTTAGCGCCGCAGTGTGCGCAGTCGAGATTTAATACTGAAAAACTTTTCTCCATAAGTCACCGTCCTTTCTGACATATGAATACTTGTTCATATGTTTAATATATCATATTTTCAGAGCTTTGTCAATAGATATGGTGATTTTCTTGCATTTTTCTTTTATAGGTGTTATAATTGCAGTATTATGGACTTTATACAGTTAACTGCAGTTAACCGCGAG
>SFFP01000099.1 GCA_004556875.1 Ruminococcus flavefaciens | reverse complement strand
TTAAACGACTTTTCAAAAAGAATAATAAAAGCCTGCTCTCTTGATTTACGCTTGTTTGCAGAAGGTGAACCCATTTTTACGACCAATCCTTTCGCTTAGATATAAAAAGTCCTCCGTGTATTATACACAGAGGGTCAGTACGTCTGTTTTCATTTTGCAAGGTGCACTGAATTGTATATATACACTATTCAATGCATATTATACCACAATTAAAAAAAATCTCAACTGTTTTTTGAATTTTTATTTAATAAAGTAACACTTTAACAGGTTTTTTTCATAAATTACAGTTTTCCTTCGGGTTTTCTCCTCTATACCGGCAAATAAACCGCATAACTTAATTTCTGTAATATCTGCAAAAATGCTGCTGATTAAATCTATGTTTAATGGCTACTATTTAATTTCCTACTCAAGTTCGTAATAATCCTCGGTATCAAAATAATCAACGATTGTAATGTCCAAACCGTCGCATATCTTTTTCAAGGTAACTATTCCCGGATTTTGCTTCTCCGTTAAGTATACTTTTTACGGTTGACTGAGATATTCCGGCAAGGTAACTTAAAGCGTTGGGCGTTATGTTACGTTCTTCGCAGAGCTCGTAAATGCGTTTTACAACAAAATCATATATATTCATGTCAAACCTCAATATTTTTTCTTAATTATATATCACTACCGCCCGGCGTTACAATAAACTAATTGTACTAACCCGCATAGCCCGAATGTTGCGACACAAAAGCCACCGTCGAACAGAATTTCTGCTCGGCGGTGGTGTTGTTTATTTATATATTCAGCATTTTATCTATGCAATCCGCTTCCACGAAAAACGACCGCCACGAGTGTGACGGTCGCAAATATTTATTATAATTATTTCTCGAGGTTAGCCTTGAGAGTTGCAAGCTGATTTCTGAGCTCCTGCGGAAGCTTGTCGCCAAACTTCTTGTAGTGCTCCTCAATCTCAGCAGCTTCCTTGGTCCATGTATCCTTATCAACATCAAGAATTGACTTGAGTGTATCAATATCCATGTCAAGGCCTGTAAGGTCGATATCCTCCGGCTTCGGAACATAGCCGATAGCGGTCTCTGTTGCGTCCGCCTTGCCCTCACAGCGGTCAACGATCCAGTTAAGGACACGCATATTGTCGCCGAATCCCGGCCAAATGAAGTTACCCTCATCGTCGGTACGGAACCAGTTAACGTTGAAGATCTTCGGAGCCTTGTCGCCGAGCTTCTTGCCCATGTCGAGCCAATGCTGGAAGTAGTCAGCCATGTGATATCCGCAGAACGGAAGCATAGCCATCGGGTCACGACGTACAACTCCTACTGCACCTGCTGCGGCAGCGGTTGTCTCGGAAGCCATTGCGGAACCGATGAACACACCGTTCTCCCAGCTCTTTGACTGATAAACCAGCGGAGCACATTTTGCACGGCGTCCGCCGAAGATAATTGCCGAAATCGGCACGCCCTCGCCCTTGTCAAACTCAGGGGAGATGCACGGGCAGTTAACAGCCGGAGCAGTGAATCTTGAGTTCGGATGAGCGGCATATGTGCTCTTGTCAGCCTTATTGAACTTGGAAGCATCCCACTTGTTGCCTCTCCAGTCAATAGCGTTCGTCGGGAGATCCTTATTGAGACCCTCCCACCAAACGGTGTTGTCATCAAGGTTAAGCGCAACATTTGTGAAGATTGTATTTTTCTTTGTTGACTCAAGTGCGTTGAAATTCGACTTTGCATTTGTACCCGGTGCAACGCCGAAGAATCCGTTCTCAGGGTTAATAGCATAAAGTCTGCCGTCTGCACCGATTCTCATCCATGAGATATCGTCGCCGACTGTCCAGATCTTGTAGCCTTTCTCCTGAAGATACTTCGGAGGAATAAGCATAGCAAGGTTTGTCTTGCCGCAGGCTGACGGGAATGCAGCAGCAACATAGTTAACTTCACCCTTCGGATTCTGAAGACCGAGGATAAGCATATGCTCAGCCATCCAGCCCTCTTTCCAGCCCTGGTAAGAAGCAATTCTGAGAGCAAAGCACTTCTTGCCGAGAAGAACGTTTCCGCCGTAAGCAGAGTTTACGGAGATAATTGCGTTGTCCTCAGGGAACTGGCAGATATATCTCTTTTCGGGATCAACATCACATTTTGCATGGAAGCCGCGAACCCAATCGTTGCTGTCTCCGAGTACGTCAAGAACCTTCTTGCCTACACGGGTCATAATAGCCATGTTGAGAACAACATAAATCGAGTCTGTAAGCTCAATACCAATCTTTGCAAGAGGTGAGCCAATGGGACCCATTGAGAACGGGATAACATACATTGTTCTGCCCTTATAAGAATCTCTTGCTATATCGTACAGTCTCTTATACATCTCGTCGGGGTCACACCAGTTGTTGGTCGGGCCGGCATTCTCCTGCTTCTTTGAGCAGATAAAAGTTCTGTCCTCAACACGTGCAACGTCGTTCGGCTTTGTTCTGTGAAGATAACATCCGGGAAGCTTTTCTTCATTAAGCTTAATCATTTCACCGGTCTCAACAGCCTCTTTGCGAAGGCCGTCAAGCTGCTCCTCAGAGCCGTCGATCCATACGATTTTATCGGGCTTAACAAGGTCAACTTTTTCGTTGATCCAGTCAAGTACGGACTTGTTAGTCGTTAATTCCATAGAAATTCATTCCTTTCGTAAAAATCAATTTTTTACGACTATATTATATCCTTTTTTTGAGCAATTTTCAACATACAAAATGCACATTATAACGGGTAATTCTTACTTTTTTTGTAGGTTTTTACAAAAGTTGCAAAAATACTTTGTTAAAAATGAAACAATTTCTATTTTATTATATTGAAAAATGCTCATAAAAACGGGGGTGCAGGTTACCCTGCACCCCCTCCGGAGTTTCACACCGATTTATCAGTGTTCAACTTATTTTGTTGCTGTGTATGTGAACGAATCAGCGTCATGCCACTCGTTGCCATACTTAACCTGTACCTTGATTACGTTTTCGCCCTCAAGGTAACAGCTTGCCTGGGCGTCGAATACCTTATGGCCGTTCTCAACTGTGTAAGCCTTCTGAGTGAGGGTTGCACCTGTTGACATTACTGTACGAACGCCCTGGATATCCATACCTGTCTCAACCTGGACACCGACACGGCCAACCTTACCTGCTGTAGCAGCCGGAGTGATGGCATATACTGCTGTGTCAAGAGTCGGCTCAACAAGATCAACTGTGAACTTGTAAGCAACATCCTTGCTCTCCCAAGTGTAACCGAACTTAGCGATAACCTTGATCTCGCAGCCTGTTGCAATTCTTGTGTTGATTGTCCAAATATCATATGCTGCATCTGCACTGAGCTCTGAGCACTCGTTGCCCTGTGCATCATAGGTCTTAACAGTAGCTGCTGTTACGATACCAGCCTTGTTGCGTCTTGTAATTGTTCTTGTGTTACCGTCAGCATCAATAAACTGAATCTTATAAGCATAGTCGCCGTCAACGTGGTTAACCTTTACACTGAATGTGTTGAAGGAATCAGTAGATGGAGTCCACTCAACTAACTGGATAGCTCCCTTAACCTCTGTCGGCTTAGGAACGAGAGCAGAGATAGCTGCGTTGAGGTCGTTAGTAGCCTTGTCGATTGTTGCCTGAGCTGTAATCTTGAGGTTACGTGCAACTGCCTCGGCTGCTGCAAGCTTATCTGTCATTGCCTTGAATGAAGCCTCTGTATAATCATCGGCATTCTTTGTCTTAGCAAGAGCGATAGCTGCGTCGAGAGCTGTGTAGGAAGCGTCCTTCTCTGTGAGCGGCATTGCAGCGTTGATCTTAGCTGTAGCTGCGTCAACTGTTCCCTGCTCGGAAGCAAGGAGTTCTCTTGAAAGAGCCTTGCCTTCTGCAAGAGCATCCCGGAGAACCTTTACGGAATCATCTGTGTAGATGGATGTTCCCTTAGCAATGAGTTCCTCGGCTGTCTTGATAGCTGCGTCGAGAGCTGTATAATCAGCCTTCTCCTCAACCGGCTTCTCAACAAGGAGAGTTTCCCACTTGAGAACTCTTGACTGGATAAGCATCTGAGAAGCATATTTGCTCTGCTGTGCGCCTTCCGGCTTTCTCGGATCCTGTTTCCAATCGTCGCCAACTTCTGCGAAGAGAGCTACTACTGCTGCAATAGACTCGTCGGTGTATCTTGTACGGTCGATTGCTTCGAAAGCTGTCTTAGCTTCGTTGATCTTTGTATAATCCCAATCAAGGAACTCAGGATTGTTATAGAGTTCTGTGATTTCTGCTGTCTTTGCGTCTACAGTAGCCTGATCGTTCTTAGTAAGTGCACGGAAACTGGCTGCATTTGCAGACTCAACGGCTGCATTAGCCCTTGTCTTGTAATCATCTGTAAGATATTTTGCCCAAGAAGTGAGATATACGTTGATATCCTTAAGAATAGCGTCAAGAGCTGTGAAATCAGCCGGTGCCGGAACGAGCTTGCTGATAGCATCTGTAAGTTCATCGGCAATAGCGTCAAGCTCAGCCTGCTTATCAACTGTGTAAACCTTCTCGGAAGCCTCTACTGCTGCATCATACTTAGCCTTTGCAACTGCCCATGTATCTGCTGTCCAATCGGACTCTGTGAGAGCCTCGAATGCCTTAATAGCATTGTTAAGCTTTGTGTAATCAGCGCCTGCCGGAACAAGAGCTGTAATAGCATCGTTGAGAGCCTTAGTCTGTGCATCTACTTTTGCCTGATTGTCCTTCTTAGTGAGGTCAGTCTTAGCATAGAGAGCTTCAGCCTTATCAAGCTCTGCCTTCATAGCGTTGTATGAATCTGCTGTGTAAAGAGCGGAGTTAACGCTCTTAGCCTCGTCAATAGCTGCCTTAAGAGCTGTTGTGTCGGCCGGAATAAGCCTAAGGTTTGCAACTGCTGTTTCGATGTCAGCTGCCATCTTATCAACGTCAGGCTGCCTTGTCTTGTTGTAACCACGAACAACAGCATTTCTTGCTGCGATAACTGCTGTAGCAGTATCGTTTGTGTAGTATGCTGCAAGATCAGCGTCTGCCGGGATCTTAGCAAGAGCTGCGTCAACAGCTGTGTAGTCAGCGTCTACGAATATGAGAGCTGCCTTAGCTGCAATAAGGTCCTCGACCATTTTTGAAATCTGAGCCTGCTCGTCTTCCTTGAGGTTACCTGCATCTACCATTGCCTGTGCTGCAGCAAGAACTGTCTGATATGCTGCCCAGGACTCAGTTGTGTAATAACCCTCTGTGTAAGCTGTGCCCTTGTTGATCTCGTCGATAAGCGGCTGATAGTTAGCCTTGCCGAGAGGAACGAGAGCATCCTTAGCTGCCTTAAGGTTATTATAAGCTGTGTCGATTGTAGCCTGATTTCTTGCCTTAATATCTCTTGCTAATGCCTTAGCTGCATTGAGAGCAATTGTGAGATTCTGCCAAGAAACCGATGTGTAATCGCCTGCTGTGAGAGCGTCGCACTCCCGGATAAGAGCATCAAGATTTGTGTAGTTAGCTTCTGCCTCAACAAGGCCTGTTCTTGCAGCGTTAAGAGCTGAAGCTGCTGCATCGATTGTGCCCTGTGATGACTTCTTGAGTCCTGTGGGAACAGCCTTAGCTTCTGCAAGAGCTGTTGTGAATGCAGACCAAGTAGCCTCTGTGTACCAGGAAGCCTGCTCTGTATCAACGATATTCTGAGAAGCTGTAATCTCAGCGTTGAGAACTGTGTAATCAGCGTCTTCCTCAACTACCTTCGGAGTGAGGTTAGCAATAGCGTTTGTAAGAGCTGTTGCTGCTGCTGAAATTTCTGTCTGATGTGTAATATCAAGACCTGCTGCGATGTTCTGAGCTGCTCTATAAGCGTTCTGGAATGCTGTCCAGTTAGCATCCTGCTCATAATTCTCGGCCTTGATGTTAGCTGCTGCGTCCTTAGCAGCGTTGAGAGCTGTGTAATTAGCACTCTTGATCTGAAGCTTAGCATAGCCGGCCTCGAGAGCTGTAAGAGCTGCATCTGTTGTAGGCTGATCAGCTGTCTTCTCGTCAAGGATTGTCTTGGCTGCTGCAAGTGCTTTTACGAAGTCCTCAGTGTTGTTGTAGTTAGCAACTACTGTATCCTTAACTTCGTCATACTTAGCCTGAAGCCTTGAGTAATCAACCTGAGCTTCGGCACCCTTAACTGTAAGAGTGATCTCTGTACCCCTAAGGTCAAAGTAACGCTCACCGTCAAGATAGATATAATCAAGGCTGTTAACGATTTGTGAACTACCGTCACCGTCCGGGCAACGACCGATATAAGTACCGCTAACCTTGTTAGTTGCACGTCTGATGTTGTCCTCAGGCATTACAAACTTGTATGTGTCGCCGGGCTGTGCATCCTCAGGAATCTGCATGGGGATTGCAAGAAGATACTCAGTACCGTCAAGGCTTGTTGTTGTTGCAATTTCGGGATCCGGGTATGTATCATACATATAGAAGCCCCAGCCTGCTGCCTTAGCCTCGGTAATGTTTGCATACTTGCCTGTCTCACCGACAAGCTTCTTGAAGTAAACGTTTCCGTCATCATCTGCGCAACGGTTCATAGCGTTCAAGAAGTTGTTGTTTGTGTACAACGATGAGCATGAAGAAGCACGCTTATTAAAATTTGTGTTTGTAAGATACGGGTCGCTTTCGTTGTAGCTTGTCATTGTTCTCATGTTACCAAGTGTTGACTTAGCATAACCCTGAGCCATACGAATCTCGTTCGGGTCAAGGAGTCTGTCATCATAGTAAATGATGCTTGAGCAATGTCCTGCGTCGAAGTTTGTGTTAATGTGGACAGCGATCATAATTTTCTGACCTGCTGTAACTTCCATGTCACCTGTTTTAGTGTCTGTC